>NZ_JBPLBG010000044.1:0-68024 GCF_054039255.1 Candidatus Harpocratesius sp. | reverse complement strand
TAGACGGTACGATATTCATTAGAAGACGCAGGATGTTTCATTAATTTACAAGAAAAAAGAAGGAGATTTAAGGTTTTGGGTTTTTTGCTATCATTTTGGAGAGCGAAGATTACCGTGAAACCTCATGAAAAAAAGAGATAATTTTTGCCATAAAATATCTTCACAAAATTGAAATAAAGAACATAATGGTGCAAATAAGTGCGAATAAGTTTTGATCTATTTTTTCTAGTGTTAAATAATTCTTCGCTATAAAAATACTACAAATATAATAGTACGAATAAGTTTCAATCTAAGATAATTTTCAGATATACAAAAAATTAACATGATATATCTCCATATGTTCTTAAAAGATTACGAAAAGGCGTGAAAGAATCATTTCGTGAAATTGAATGACATGTGTATGATATATACGATTACAACTTCAGATCTGAGAGTAGAATAAATAATAATTAAAAAGATTTTAGCTACTAAGACTTCTTTCATCAAATCTATTATAAATATGATCTTAAAGCATTGATCTTGTAAGCTTAAAATTTGTCGTAAAATAGAATTAAAATACAGTTCTTTAATATCTAAAGACTATACAGATATTATCCAGTTCTTTTGAGAGGACATTAAAATATGTTGTTCAATTATTAACACGATGGAATATGTTTTTTATTTTTTAGAACAGTGAAATATACTGTTCAATTATTAACACAATTGAATATGTTGTTCAATTTTCTGGATATTAAATGATTCTGATAAGATCTAGATCTTCATTTAGAAAAGGACGATTTTCACTTGTGTTTTCACCCAGTTTTGATAATTAAGACAAATATCATTGAAAAAGGCAAACTTCAAATATAATTATTCGAGATGTGAAAATTTTGAGCAAGGAGTTTTAAAAATAACAAAATTAATGAAAAATGGAGTTTAGAAGTAATTTCTCAAAGCAAGTCATCTTTTTTCATTCATCTACATGATCAGCAGGATAGTATAACTTTTTTCGACCGATTTTTTCACTGATTATAATTTTAGCATCCAGCAATTTATCAATATGATATTTCACAGTTTTATGATCCAAATCCATTCGATGGGCAATCTGTTTCTGAAAAATTCCGGGATGATCATTTATGATCTGTAAAATTTCTAAAGTAGTTCGGCTTTTCTGAAGAAGTGGATCTAATTTAGAAATAGGATTACGTTCATGATATGGATAATATACTAAATATTGCCCTATCCGCTGTTTCTTAATTACTTTAAATGTTTCAAGTATATCTAAATGCCAAGCAAGATTTCCAGCAGAGAGACCTGTTTTGCGCAAAATTTCATTAAAATGAATTCCGGGACTTGATAAGACCATGTCAATAATTTGATTACGGTTTTTATTTTCTAATACATCTTCCATGGAAAGTCTGTGAGCACCTTTATCGATATGAAGAACGCGGTTTAAAAGAAATTGGCGGTATTCTTGAGATGACATTAGAAATCCGAAAATAACTGCGACAACAACAATACCTAATATAAAATACAAAAAAATATTTTCCTGAAAAGGAAAAACTGCCGATTGATCGCTGATTTTGACAACAGTTATCGTAAATTCATCAAAAATTGCATCTCCATCAAGAACAAACGAGACACCATTCTCAATAATTCCTGTATTTAATGATATCCATTCATTAGATTTATAATCATAATAGACCCAAAGATATTGATCTCCATCGCTGGAGGAATATGATTGTGAATAATTTAAAAGTGTATATATTTCAATTGAATCTATTTTATCAGGCTCAAGAGAAATAGTAAAATAAGCCCCTAAATTAAAGTTTGAATCAAGTATAATTTCATTATCTTCATTATTATTATTTGGGTCACTTAATACATGAGAATTTGAATTTATTGAATAAAATGATTCAGATCTAATGGATAATGATTTAAATAAATTAAAACTATAACCACCTTTAACTTTTTTTTCAACTGGATGATCAAATGTTTTCAAATAATTGATCTGCATGCTTATATTATCTGAATTATTGATATCCATTCCTAACATTCTATTAGCTAAGTCTTCATCATATGAAATTGAAAAATTAACTCCATTCTGTGATTTCAGTTCAAATGATAGATTATCTCCAAATTTATATTTTTTGGAAATATGAGGCCCATGCTCTTGATTTCCATTAAATTTTCCAGTTGTATCAGGTGGACCTTGAGAATTTACGGGAGAAATGATAATATTGATTATAATACTAACAATGAATAGCATAATTATTATTTTTTTTATCAATATCATTTGATGATGTAAATTCTTCATTATTCCACTCTCAAAATTGTTAAGAAAAAAATAAAAAAAAAGGTTGATACAAAATGATGGATGATATCAATTTTCAGGATTCTTATTATATAATCACTTAAGAACGTTTTTTGCGGATTATTAAAAATGCAATTCCTATTCCAATTAATGAAGGAGTTCCCAACCAGAGATATCCTGGAATTAAAGAACTATCAGATTCTTCTTCTAATGTGAGAATAGTCCATGAAGAGAAATGATCTGTGTAGGCAACAAGTTGGCCGTTTTGATATGAACTTTCAACAGGTACAAATTCTTCAGATTCTTCATCATAGTATGCCCAAGTTGCGTTAGAATCTCCCATTTTTAATGCTAAACGCGCTTGAAGATGCACTGATTCATTCAAACTTACATTAATCATAAATTGTTCTTGATAACGATATTGTAATCGATTTCGATTTTGAACTAAACTGCCATTTTTAAGCCCGATTTCGCTATTCTCAGTTCGAATTGTAATTTCTGCAGCAATTGGCTCTGATGTATTAAGATCCATTTCAAATTCTCGATTAGCTAAATTAGGGTCATCACAATTTATTGAAATGTTGAGGCTTTGATTTACTCGAATTTGCATTTTAAAACGATTTTGAAATGTAAATTTATTAGTTGAATTTCCAGTTAAATTTTCTTGATGTTTATTTCCACCCACTTCAATTTCTTTAGGGCCATCAGCAGCAACTGCATTGATATAGACGGCAGAATATAACAATATACCGAGTACAGCAATTAGTAGAATTCTTTGAGATGTTTTTTTCATAATTTATCACTAAAAGCATTTTTCGATGCTTATAATAAGAATCTCGAGATCATTATATAAAGAATGAGAGATGCTTTTCCCCATTTTATTTTTGATTTTTAATTTTTAGCTATCTATCAGATTTTTACCTAAAGCACTTATTTGTAAAATCATCAATTTCAGCAAAAATCTTTAGGTTATCTAAATTTACTTTTTTTTGGAAAGAGAGGGAATTCAAGCGATAATGATCAAGGTAAGTTAATTACGAATAAGTTTTCTAAAAATAAAACAATATGAAGGGATAGAATGGTGTCAATTTCTGAAAATAATATTATATCCAGTTTGGATCAAACGAAATTTCCTAACAAAGGAAAATACAAACCTCGAATGAAACCTAACACTCCAGGTAAATTAAATTATGGCAGGACGATCTTAATCGGTTTAGCTTTTCTTACTTCCCAAACAGCTTGGGCATATTACAATTTTATAATGCCATTAATTTTAAGAGAATTTATCGGAGATTTTCAATTTGGATTTTTAAGAGCAGATTCTTTTGTTGGAATGATTATGATTTTGGATAATATTGTAGCCATTCTCATGTTACCTTACTTTGGAGTCATATCTGATCATACTCGTTCAAAATTTGGGAAAAGAATGCCCTACATTTTAATTGGATGCACTGCAGGAGCGATTTTCTTCAGTTTAATCCCATATATGCGCACTTTTTTGGGTTTATTTCTCATGATTATGTTTTTTAATTTTTCTATGGCTTTTTATCGAAATTGTGCCATTTCTTTAATGCCTGATCTAACTGATCCTGCAGTTCGCAGCACAGGGCATTCAATAATTAATTTAATGGGAGCTCTAGCTTTAAGCTTGGGAATGTCTGCGCCGATAATAATGGATAAATTATTTGATACTAGTTCACCAGAAGGAATCCGCATAGCGCGCTCTATGGGTTTTAATTATGTTAGTGTGATAATGCTTATTGCATTATTAATTCTTTTTTTTACTATTAGGGAAACTCCGACAGGGGATAAATTTCTCAGAATTGGAGATTCGCCAATTGCAATCGATCCGATTACTTTAGAATATTTAGGAGAAATCAACATTGATGACTCAACAAAAAAAGAAGAAAAAATCAATAAAATGGCATTTTTAAAGACTGTCTTCACCGAAAAAGATAAATCTGCCTTATTTATGCTTCTTGCAATTTTTTCGAGTTTTTTTGGATTTAATTCAATTGAAACGTATTATTCAAGCTTTGCTACATTATGGTTAGGATGGAGCGATGCTCAAGCAGGATTAACTTTAATGATGGCACCAGTATCATTAGTTGTAATTGCAGTTCCTGTAGGAAAACTAGCAGATAAAATTGGTCGAAGAGAAACAATAACAATCGGATTAATTGGTTTATCCATTTGTGTTGAAGTTCTTCACTATATTGGAGATTATGAAGCTGCAGGATTATGGCTTTCAATGGTTGTGGTCTTTTTTACAGGAGCATTTTATGCTATGATTGGAATTAATTCAGTTGTCATGATTTGGGAACTAGCACCAGAAGGGAAAATTGGCGCTTATACTGGTGCTTATTATCTGTTTGCTCAAGCAGCAGCAATTATTAGTCCTGTAGCAGCAGGAATTGAATTTGATCTTTATGTTCATTTAAATCCAGATAAAATTGCATATTATGGTCTTGGTTATCAATACAGAATGTTATTTGTTTTTGTCTTAGTTTGGCAGTTGGTTGCTTTGGCCTTCTTAAGTAGAGTTAAACGCGAAAAAATACCTCAATTAGATCGTACCAAAATTAAAAATTTACAAGAAAAATTTGCTGAACTTGATTGAAAATGGGACGATTAAAAGAATTCCTTCGTCGAAACAAATATTTTTTATTAGCTCATCATCCCAAATGTTCCCAATTTAAAGATGATACAATTAAAATCAAAAATACAAATGTTTGTATTGGATGTTTTGTTGCAATTCCTACATTTTTTATTGTTCTAATTATTGGTTTAAGCACATCCTTTTTTCAAAATTTAGCAACTAAATCATTGGTTTTAATTGGTATAATATTATCTTTAGGATACATTTTAGGAAAATTCAATTTTCATAGAATAAAATGTTTGAATATTATTTCTAAAGGACTAGTTGGAGCAGGTGGAGCTTTTTTGGTAAGTATTTTATGGAGATTACCTTTTTCACCATTTGGTAGAATAATTATGGTTTTTGTTATTTTACAATTTGCCTTTTTAGGACATGGTATTTTACGAGCAATTTCAATTTATTTTACTTGTAAAAAGTGTAAATATAAACTAAATTGGAGAGAATGTCCAGGAATGAAAGAAATAACTTCTAATTTAGATAAAGGATTTTAATTTTCATTTGATCTGGGAAAAATTCACGTAGATTAATGTTTTAAAATATAATAGAAAATAAAATTAAAAAATGAAAAAAAGGTTAAATAAAAAAAAAGTATTTATAGATAACTTAAATAAACATTGTTGACATATCAAGTAATTCTGTTGGGATTAATCCTGCAAAGAATATGATCGCAAATAGAACAATTTCAACGAGAACTGCTAATAACAGAGCAATTAACCAAGCTAAAATTGCTTTTCCATAACTTACTTCATGTCTAGCACTTATAACCCACCAAGCAAGGAAAATTCCAGCACATGGTACCATACTAACTAAAGCCATCAAAATTACAGTTAAAAATACAGGCCCAAATTCAGTTTTATTTCCTTCAACTTTATTAATCCCAAATTTGAGAAATAAAGTTTCGACAAACAGCATTATAACAAAAATTGCAATAACAATAATTAAGAAGATCCCAGTAAATGCAGCCATAATAGTGTCGGGATCAATAGTAGACATCCAATCAGTCATAACAATCACTTTACTTCAATTTGTTAATACAATATTGAAGGTATTTGAATCTATGTTATTATTCAATATAAAACTATCACTTCAATTCAGATCAAAAATTATATATGCTTAAGCACCCAAAATATTTTTAGCGACCCGCTTATATAGATCATACTAATACGGAAATTTCAAATTACGACTTTAAGAGTGGGGTGTAGGACTGTTAAAGATCGATTTTTATACTTTAATAGATAAAGAAAAAACCACTAAAAAGTTCGTAATAATGGAGTTTTGAATATCATGGCAAAAAAAGAATTATTTATTAAACGTGTATATGAAATTGTTCAAGAATTAAAAATACCCTTAGTAGACGAACGTGTTTATTCCAAATCGGCAATATCTGAACCACGATATGGGACTATTGTTCAATTTACTTTTGAGGATGATGAATCGGTGATAAGAGGCTTTTTAGGATTGGCTGAATATTACCACACTATTGTATTAAAGAAGAAAGATACATTCTTCATTTCTTCTAATAGTATTTTATTCAAATTAGATACCAAATAACCAGGTTTAAAGCTTTTTTTATTTAAAATATATATATTTTTTAAATTGTTTTTTTCCTTATGTTCTATACTTATTCGCACTAAATTTTTTGTGAAAGTAATTTTGAATAGGTTTTTCGAAGATCTTCTTCGTTAATTGAAAAATTTTCAAAAGATAGCGAATTAATCTGTTGAATAATATTATCTATATTTGAAGATAAAATAAGAGCATGGAGATCAATACGCATTAAAATTTCTTTTGTAAAAGGTCTTTTTGCATCTAGAAATGCAATAGAATGAAGAAATGATTTTGTTTTATCAGAATTAAGTAAAATCCAATAAATTACAGCTTCAGATATCGAAGAAAATGATAAAAAATAACATGTATCATCTAACATAACTGGCTTATTTTCATAAGGTGGGATAAGTGCAAATATGGGATTTTTATAAAATCCAGAAATAGCTATTTTAAAAGGGGAAAAAGAATAGTCACCAATCCCAAAAATGGAGAAAGGAGGTTTATTTTGATATATTCTTGATTTACGGCTTTCAATTTTAGATTTATAAGAATTAAGGTATTTCCATAATTTTGGATATAAAGAAGCGATTTTTAATGTATTTTCTCCGATTTTCTTTTGCGTAATAATTACAAATTTACTAACTGATTGAATATATTTTTTTTTTATATCTGAACTTTTTACCAAAGGAAAAATGGGATTCTGTTCAATATTGCATTCCTTTTGATATCCATTATAATAAGAAGAATTTTTCCGAGTTAAAACAAAAATCTTAGTTGCATCATGCTTAACACCTTGGCGCCAAATTTGATGTGATTTTCCATCTATATATGAATATTTATTATAATTTTCAAAATTGGAAATAAATCGGTGATTTTTATATCCAAAAGTATAACAAGAACTATTTTGAAAATCATTTGAATAAAAAGATGAAATTTGGCATTTTAATTCTTCACAGCTTTTACTTCTTTTTTCATATTCTGAAAATTCAGAAGGTTCTGAATATTTTGAAAGCTTAAATTTTTGGAAAATTCTATCTTTTTCAAATTCATTATTTTGATTGTTTTTATCTTTTTTTTTTAATTTGACAAAAAATAGACCAGCACTGGTCGAAGCTTTAAATTCTTTTTCAGTATCTATCAAAAAACAATTAGAATTTTGGAGTGAAAGGCCCAGCATTTCAGAATCTCGGATGATATTCCGAATGACAGAAGTTTTACAAAGCATTGCTAAAGTTACGTTATATGAAAAAAAATCCTGAATCAACCTAATAATCATATTTTCTGCAATATCAAAATTACTTTTTCCTGTTATGGCTGCAATACCTGAAATTTTTTTAATATTTAATTTTTGAGGGAGATTTTTTGAATTTAATTGGGATAAAGCAGTATTTGTTATCCAAGGGGGATTCCCTAAAATTAGGATTTCTCTAGAATCAATTTTTGAAAGTAATGATTTAAAATTGAATTGAAAAAAATCTTTATTAAAGAAGTGAATTGAGGCTTTTGAATTTGAAACTTTTGGATTGACTAATAAATTCCATCGAAAAAGCCATGAATATTTTTTTTGAATATCAACTGCATAAACTTCAGAAACTGTATGAAAATGCTTTAAAGCAGAAATTACAAAATTCCCTTTTCCACAAGTTGGTTCAATTATAATTGATGGTTTTATTCCCAATTCTTTTAATTTAGTACATATTTTGTCAGTTAATGAAATTGGTGTTTGAAAATCACCATAATCTTTAATTTTTTCAGACTCATGCTTATGATTTGAAAAAAATTCTTTAAATTTTCTATATTCATCAATTGAAGTAAAAAAGGGGAAAAGACGGGTTTTTTGAAATAAAAATTTGTTCAATTCATCAATATCATTAGAGTTTTTAATCTTTTTTTCAATTTCATACCATATTTTCTGTTTATTTGTCCCTCTTTGACCCATTAATCAATAACTCCTTATGAATTTTGAATAATTTTTCCCACTTTTAATTATTTATGAAACTATGAAATTTTTTCATAAATTAGAATAATTGTTAAGAATTCTTCACAATCCTTTTTTAGCACCTTTAATTATTTGATCTTACTGGTAGATTTTGCAAATTACTCCTTTTGTAGTTTTCACTTTCCTCCAGTATCAAAGTAATTATTTAGTAGGTAATTGTAATATGGCGCAAGGAGTTGTTAAGTGGTTTAACTCTCGAAAGGGTTATGGTTTTATCACACCCGATGGTGTCGAAGAAGAAGGGAAAGATGTTTTTGTACATTTTTCTGCAATTATTCCTGAAACAGAAGGATCTTTTAAAACCCTCTACCAAGGTGAACGAGTCGAATTTGAACTTGTTGATGGTGAAAAAGGTCAAGAAGCCCGAGACGTAAAAGTTACAGAGAAATCTTCAATACGGGAAAAATATAGTCGTTCTTAAATAGTTGATAGTCTAGCTTTTATTATTTTTAAAAATTATTTGAAGATTTTAGAAGTATTAGGCAAAAACTACCTTTCCTCCTGTCGGGAAAGATAAAATCTCCAAATTCATTGAATTTTTGGATTTTTTTCTTTTTTCTTCTCAATAAATTAAATAAAATCTATTTTTTTTAATAATAACAAGGAAAGGGAAAAAAATGTGCCGTATGTTTGCAGCTATGGGATCTGAGATTCCTTTGAAAGAAATCATTGAAAAATTCTCTCAATTAGCAATACATGGCAATGTTCCTAACGATGAATCTCCAGGTCATCAAGATGGCTGGGGGATTGTTTTAGTTCCTAATTTTCTATGGGATGAAGCAATAGTATTAAAAAATGAAAAATCTATTATCAATGATCCAATTTTGGGAAGGCTTAATCCATATTTAGAAACCAAATTTACCGGACAAGTTTTTTGTCATCTTCGAAAAGCTTCAAGTGGCTTAAAATCAATAGAAAACACACATCCATTCGAATTTAGTAGTTTTTTTTTCATGCACAATGGAACAATTTATTTTTCAGATGAAGACATTAAATATTTTAAGAAAAACTTTCCAAAGTTTTCTTTAAAGCGAATGAATATGATTGATAGTGAAATATATGGATCAATGCTTGAATTTTTTATTAATCAAAATGGAGATATAATAAATTCATGGCAAAAAGTAATTTCTTGGATAAAAAATAGGAAAATTAAACATAGTTCAATGTCAGCAGCAATTTTAATGAATCAAAAACTAGCTGCAGTTCGAAGTTTTACAAAACAGTCTGATTATTATACACTATATTGGGCGAAAAATCCAAATTACATAATGATATCCCAAGAAAAGATAATAAAAGGGTTATGGAATGAACTAGATCCAGATTCTGCTGTGATTTTTAAGATAATAAATGATTTTAATGCAAGTTATAAAAAAATAAAGGAACGATTAATTATCGAAAAAGAGGAGTATGAAATTAAAAAAAATTATATATATTTCCCCCATTTTCCATGTAAAGGATCTCTATAATTTCTTGAATCGATTCTTTTTTTATATTTCTTGTTTCGAATGCGTTGTGCATGATTTGACATAAACCCATCAAAATTATCAATATATTTAGTAAGGTGTTGTTCTTCTTTTTCCATATATATTAAAGGGTTGAATTGTGTAATGAAAGAAAGAGATTTATAGACACGATAAGTTTCCTTTAATATTGTTTCTGGAATCAAAAAGGTCATACTTGGATTATTTTGGAACATAGTTATTATTTCTCGTTTTAATTTCATGTTTTTCTTTGAATAACTTAAGACTATATTTGAATCAATTAAGAACACACTGTCTGCAGGCATCTGATCAATTTCACTTGGATAAAAAGCTTCAAATTCTAAATACTCATGAATTGTGCTTAAAAGATGGTGATCATATGAAATTACACTCCAATTAAATTCCGCAGCAATATAGGCTAAAATGAAATCATCAAAACTAAATGGATTTAAAAGATATGG
Organism: Candidatus Harpocratesius sp.; assembly: GCF_054039255.1. Lineage (NCBI taxonomy): Archaea > Promethearchaeati > Promethearchaeota > Promethearchaeia > Promethearchaeales > Promethearchaeaceae > Candidatus Harpocratesius > Candidatus Harpocratesius sp. The sequence continues at coordinate 57,583 of NZ_JBPLBG010000044.1, read as the reverse complement.
ATTTTCTTCTTGAATGATTTCATAATGATTAAGAAATAAATTCTTTTGGTTATCCGGAATAGTCAAGAGAAATATATTGCTTATGAATATTTCGGGTAATTTTAAAGCATTTAAAATATTTAGGATCTCAGTTTTTTGCTGCATTTCATAGATTATAAAATGATTTAATTCTAGTGATTTAAAAATCTCTCCATTTATGTCCCAATTCATTTTCTTTATACTAGAAAAAAGAATTTAAACTCCTAACTTATGAATTTTCTTGAAGAAATTACAGAAACAACACATTTTAAAATAAAAAGTCAATAAATATACATATTATTGATATTTTTGAGTATGTGTATATATTTAAAACAATAATTTCTTCTCTTAATTGAAAGAGAATTATTTATACGAGGATAGAATAATGAAACATGTTTGGATTGTAAAAAAAGATTCTTCCACGATGCTTTTTTATCATTCATATAATAATATTCCATTTAAAGCAATTTTAGTCTCAGGATTATTGTCAGCAATGAATTCTTTCTCAGAAATCGAAATTCAAAAAAGAGGAATTCAATCAATCAATATGCATGATCTCAAGTGGGTTTACTTTAATGATCCAGAGCATAATTTACTATTAATTGGAGCAGATTCACGAAAGAGTAATGCAAATGTAATGCGTGCTCGATTATCGGTCATTGATACTATTTTCATTCAAAAGTATCAAATATCTCCAAAATTTTGGGACCAAACAGCAATAGATTTAGATCTTTTTATTGATTTCGCAGAAGTTTTAGATGAATTAAGCATAGAATGGAAAATTGCAGATAAAAGTTTGGATTTAGGAAAAATCCTTGATTTATTACGTATTTTTCAAAAATGTATTTTAAAAATATGTAATTTTATCGAAACCCACATTCACGGCAAAAAATATAGACGTCTATTATTTGATCTTCATAGCAATTCCCCACGACTTAAGGAACGTTATGGAAATTATGTGAATACCAGAGCTTTTGAAGTTTTAGAACTATTTATTCCCAAAATTAACTTATCTGAAGAAAAGATTATTTTTAATTCTTCTTTAGGTCATAATATTATACAATCAAATCCTAAAATTGGATTAGAAGAATCCTTATTAAAAGCAGTCTATTATATGATATTTCAACAGTTTATTCAATCAATTAAAGAAATTCTCACGAATCCTGAAGAAAAACTCACATGGTTTCAATTTTTGCAGGAAGAAATTATGCCTTTTCTACTTAGAAAATGGGATTATTTATCAGATCTGGGGGTTTTACGTGATTTATTAAAAATATTCTATTCAAATATCCTAGAGGATTAATATAAGTAAGGAAAAAAGAATTAATACATTTTAATGCAGCGTAGATTAGTTTTTTCAATTATAGATTAATAATTATTAATGTCGATTGATTGCTTGGATTTCATGATATGGAGTCATATATACTTTTAAAATACGTTGATTTTCCATTTTCACGTGTTTTTTAATAGGTCTAGATGAAATCGATAGCTCATTAAGGATGGGTAATTTTACCAGCCATTTTTTTCCATTTACAACAATCCATTCGCAACTTCCCTTATTATTAACATGTCTCCACAATCTAAGTAAGAAATACCAAATGAAGCCTAAATTGATCATAAAACTGACAACAATTGCAAAGTTATTTGAGAAATCCCCGAAAACGGAACGATATCCAAGATATAATCCACTTGCTACTAAAGGTTCAAAAACAAATATCGAAAGAGAAGAATCACTAAAAATTTTTAGAAATTTTACTCGTTTTAATCGCTTTTGTTGCTTTCCACTTTTTGAATAGTCAAAAATCCAAACCAATACAGAAACTGTTATGATCTGAAGCCCCATATTCATAAATTGTAATGGCATTGGAGTCATTTCTTCAGCAAAATGTGGAATAATCTTGAAACCATTAAGTAAATATAAGCCAAATATACCAAGGAATAATCCTGCATAACCAAATGCATATTTTGCATATTCTTTATAGGATATTTTTTGACTAAGAAGTAAACCTAAGCTTGCACCCATAAATCCAAACCCTAATACAGGAAATAGTGCAAATCTGGAAGGATATATACGCATAAATATGAAATAAAGGAAATAGTGATCGTTTTCAAGTAATTGGTGCTGAATTGGTAGTGGATCGCCAATAATGTTCCGTAAAATTACACTAATCGCAAAAATAAATAATGCAATTGTTGAAAGACGCTTGATAACTTGAGCAGGATTTCGATGATGTTTCTTTAAAGCTGAACGTAAAACTAAAGTGATAATAATTCCAGTTAATGCAATTGTTTCTAAAGTACTAGTTGCAGTTAAACTGAAAAATGTTGGTGCTTTAATATTTAAATTTTCTAGTGAACCAGTGAATAATGATTGAGTTGGGAAACCATGCTCAATCGAACGAGTAGAGAAGAAGATATTATTTAAAATGTATACTATATATATCATAATACTAGTAGCAAATCGATTCTTAAGAAATCGATTTTGTTTTACCAGATCTTTCGAAGAATCTCGCATAATTCCTCCCATTTGATAAGCAGTGGCAATTCCTGTAATAAAACTAAATACAGACCCCCATAATGAAATTAAGATTAAGGGAGAAATGGCTAAAACAAGCAAAACAGGGAGCTTATCGACCGTAGTTGCAAAAGCAGCTGGATCTGAAACAAAAACTCTTTGAATAAGAGCATGGAGAATGATGATGTATGCCATCATAAATCCCCGAAGAATATCAAGCGAATGAAGCCGTTTCATAAAAATCATTTTTTAAGTTTGTTAAATCTACATAATTAACTTTGTTAATTCTATATAGTCGATTCAAGTATTTAAAGTTTGTTAATTCTACATAGAACATTTTTGTGATTTAAAGATCAAAATAATCAATATTTTCTATTTTTATTTAATATTCTATTAGTCATTCCTTTAATTTCAAAAAATCTCCCATAAATTTTTTGTAAAAGATAAAATGCATGGTTTGAAACACTACTTCAACTTATTTAGGAGTTTATTTTATTTAAACATTTATTTAAGCAAAAAATGTCATTAATATTACAAAATAATTTTTTTAATACTTATGTATAGATTAGTTTCACTTAAAACAAAAAGAAATTAAAAAAAATTGCTAATCTTTGCCCTGAACGCTCTAGATTTATAGATTTTGCTAAAAATCTGAACAATTTCTTTTTCTGAAGTAAATACAGGTATCTTAATCCTTTGAAAAATTATCTCTGCCTTTAAAATATCTTTATAATCTCCAAATATCCAAACAAATATTGGTTTCTTATGCTTTTCAATCAAGCTCTTCAATTTACTCCAATCTACTATCCAAGAAGTAGAATTATAATATACTGTCAAGAAAACAACTTGAATGTCAGGACATGTTAAGGCAATATCAGTAGCGGAGATTACAACCTTTTCATATGACTTCAAATGTTCAACAGCTGGCCAGTAATCGATCAATGCAAAATGATTGGGATCCATCCAAGGTGGAAATAGTTCTTTTAATCGTCTATAACTCACTTCATCAAATTCTGGAATGATCAAACCATTTCTATGGCACCAATCTGACATTATGGCACCGGCAGCACCGGATATAGTTATGATTGCAGCTTTAGGTAATTTAATAGAATTAGTTTCTGTGTCTTTTAGAAAACTAATTGTACGGCAAATTTGAAATAATTCCCAGAAATCATCTGCTAATATACACCCACTTTGGTGAATTACAGCTTTAATCAAAGAGGAATTTTCAGCTAGTGAGCCAGTATGAGAAGTTGTAGCTTTTGCTCCAATAGGGGAAAAACCACTTCGTAAAAGAATTACATCTTTGTTTTTTTGATGAGCTTGTCGAGTTAAAGAAATAAACTTCCGAACATCCTTAAAAGACTCTATATATATACCGATGGTTGAAACACTTTCATCATAAAGAAAATACTCTAATAAGTGATTTTCGTTAATATCTAACTTATTTCCAATTGCAACAACATATCTTAGTCCCAATTGTGGATTTCTTCCTGTAAAATCTGGATAATAAGCACCATTAATGAATCCTGATTGTGAAACAATAGCTAAGCTTCCAGTCTTAGTTTTAGCCATGGGAATGAAAGATGAAAAAAAACCCATACCATCTTTATCCACCGCGGTAATTCCTGTACAATTTGGCCCTAAAATTCGAATTTTGGTGAAATTTTCAGTTATTCTTCTTAATTCATCCCGAAGGTTTTTTCCCTTTATTCCAACTTCACCAAAACCTGCAGCTTCAATTATAACAGCTTTCACCCCTTTTTGTATGCAGTCTTTTACAACTTGAACAACATGAATATTTGGAACGAAAATAATTGCCAAATCAATGGAATCCTCGACATCAAGAACAGATTTGTACAAAGGTAATCCAAGAATTGTTCCACCTCTAGGATTAATGGGATAAATTTTTCCTAAATAGTGATGATTCATTAAGTTTTCTACAATCTTATAACCACTTTTTTGTGAATTGGTCGAAGCTCCAAAAACTGCAACCGACTTTGAATGAAAGAAAGCGTCTAAAAAGGAAAGATGATTAGGAACTGTCATAAATAAGTAATCAAAATGATAATGGCATAAAAATTTATTTAACACTATAACATATTTAACTATCATTTACCTATGTGAATATAATTAATAATAGTTCTTATGGTGAAAAAATTGTCTATTTTAACACAATATTGCCCGGTTTGTGGAACAATGTTAACACTCGAAGAAATTTGCCCTACTTGTAAAAGTATCATTGATCATTCTAAATCTTCAAAAAAAACACAGTCCAAGAAAGAATCATCTGCAGATATTGGAGAAGATACAGAAAACAAATTAGTTTTAGGTTCTGAAAACTGGCAAAAAATGGAAAGAATATTTACTTTAATCTGGCCATGGATATGGCGTGTAAACCTTCTGATAGGAATTGGATTATGGATTTTGTCATTTATCCTTCTATTTCAATTTAAATTTGTGTATTTTATTATTTTTCTTTTAACTACTGGTGCTGTTATTCTTCTTTTATATTATTCCATTCTTTATATTACAAAAGTTGAAAGAAAAGAATATCACTTTTTAGCATATGATTCAATCGTGATTGGTCAATTTCAATTCCCAAAAGTACTTATCATTGCATTAGGAATTACAATTGGATTATATATCTTTGGAGGATTACTTATTCTAATCAGTGTTTTATTTATTCTCTTTTTAGGTCCAGTAAAACCACATTGGAGAGTTGATCGTTTTAATTTTCAAAACCAAGATTTTAATAGAGAAGTGAAGAAAAAATTAAAAGAAAAGAAGAAAGATATTTCTAAAACAGTTAAAGAAACAAGTGAATCCCAAATAAAGAAAAGTCAATCGAAACAAACAAAGAAAAAATCAACAAAACAGATAAAGAAAACAACTGAGTAAATAAAAAATCAATTAAAGATTAAAAATAAGAATTAAGAGAAATTTTTTATCAAAATACTTATTTTATCCCAATTTTTTAGCTTTTTATTCAAAACAACAGTTTTTTTTGAAAATTTATTCATTTTTAAATGATATTAAACAGATATATCATCAAAGTATTTCTTTATTCTATGGATGGAACAAAATATTATAGAAATTATATGTTTTATAATAAATATCAAATAATCTTTTCAAGATCTTATCCTTTTTTATGAATAGAACTTCATATGCTAAGAATATTACAATAATTCTTTTTAGTATTTGCATAGTATTTGCATATTCCAGAAAAACTATTAAGAAAATACAAAAAAAATTTAATATAAAAATATAGTTCTTTCAAAAAAGGTGAATTTTTTCTGAAATGCAATGTACTATTATTTAATAATTATAAATTTTTAACATAAATTTTTATTGGTGGAAAATAAATGGCTAAATGTCCAGAATGCGGAGGGAATATGATCTCTCGGATGAAACGTAAAATTTGTGAGACATGTGGTCTATCACTTACAGGTTCTGAATACGATAGAGAATGGGAAAAAGTTCGAGATTTTTCGCGTGATAATGAAAATAATCGACGCCGTAGAAATAACGAATATCTCAAATGGTATGAAAGTAGTAAAAAACATTGAATACCACTTATAATTTAAAAAAGCATATTATAAAACATACAGTAATTATTAATGAATAATCTTGTTTGGATAATCCATATCTAGGTAAAGATGACTACTAACCGAGAGTAACTCGGTTATTTTTTCCATTTTTCTCATATAATTCCTTAAAAGTCTTCCAGTTTTTCCATATATCAAAAAATTATTAATCATTTACCAACATATACGCTATTTTACCTGAACTACACTCCGATCTGAAAGATGATTTATATGATAAATTTAAAAGAATTTTCATAAAAACAAATTGGAAGATATCTATGCAGAAAGAGGTAAATTTTTAGAAGAATAAGATTTCACTAGTACTAAGAAAGGGATAACAGTTCAGAGAATCACCAATCGAGGATAAGATTTTAGCATGGACGATGAAATATTTTCTAAATATTTGAAAACAGAATCAGTTTTTAAGGATCAGCAAAGTTTAAATCAAGCTTGGGTTCCAAATAACAAACAAAAATTATTATGTCGGCAAAATGAGTTAAAAAAACTATTACTAATCCATCGCCCAATTATCACAACAAGGGGAGAGTTTTCAACAAATACTCTTGTGCTCGGAAAAGGTGGAATTGGTAAAACTCTAACTGTACGTTATTTTGGAAAGAAATTCAGAGAAGTAGCGCTAAAAGACGATATAAAACTAACTGTTGAATATTATGATTGTCTACAACATCGAACAAAAAGTAGTATTTTAAGACATATTTCTGAACGTTTACATTATAGTGCTGGACATGGGTATTCCGATAACGAAATCATGGAGCAAATATTGAAAGAATTAATTAAAAGAAAAGAATCTTTGTTAATTATTTTGGATGAAGTGCATAAACTCCCATCTGATGATATTTTAGCCTTATTAAATGCTTCAATTGGTTTTGGTGAACAAAATACAAGATTCTGTATAATTTGTATTTCTCGGGAATCTGATTGGTATAAGGTAGATAATGAAAAAATTAGCAGTCGAATTCAAGAAGTGATTCGAATGCAACCTTATAATAAAGAAGAAAGTTTCGAAATTCTCCAATATCGTAGAAATCTTGCCTTTCGAGATGGTGTTTTAGAAGATAATGTACTTGATCTCATTGCAGATATTGTTTACGAACAAAAAAATATGCGAACAGGGATTGATATTTTGCGCTCTTGTGGATTACATGCGGATGAACATCTATTATCGTCAATTACAAGCGATATAGTTCTCCAATCTCGTGAATCAATAAGCCCAAGTTTTAGAGCGGACATTCTGGATAGCCTATCCCTTCATGAACAACTCACATTATGGGCAATTGCTTCAGCACTCAAGCATACTGGAGATCCTTTTACAAAAGTAGATGAATCTTACGTTTTTTATAAGATGATATGTGAAGAACTCGGATACAAAGCACATGTAGAAATGAGTTTTCGTAAATATATTCGGAATTTAGCTGGAGTAAAAGCACTTTATAAAGAATATTTAAACCCTACAGCAGAAAAAAAGGGAAGACAAATTCAAGTAAAGATTATCGATATTCCACCAGAAAAGCTCTGTGAATATTTTGAAAAGCGAATTCCACCAAAAGAACCCTAAGTATTGAAAATCAAATTAGGTTGGATTTTATGAAGATGAAATCCTTTCTCCTGTTAGTTCATCTGTATCAGGTTGTTGCATAAAAAATTCAAAATCAAAATGAATATGTTGAATGTTTACTAATTCCTCCAACATATTTCGTACTTCTTTCATATTTTTTGGGCGATCTGCAGGTTCATACTGTGTCATTTTTCTAACAACTTCATTATATCCATCAGGTATAAACCAATTAACATCTTTTGGAGATAATACATAAGATTCATCACTTAAAATCTCAGAATCTTCCCGCATTATTCCACCAGTAAATACAAAATACATTAGGTGAGCTAAATAGTAAATGTCAGAAGCAGCAGTTGGCATATATCCAAATTTTATTTCAGGAGGTGCACCTTTCTGGTTAATTGGAATATCTCGAGGCATTTTAGAAGTCATATAAGGTTTTGGAGTATAATAAATCCATTCAGATCCAACATATTTTGAAACACCCCAATCAATTAAAATTGGCCAAAAATCACCCTCTTCATTAGTTTGAATCATAATGTTTTTAACTGAAAAGTCTCGGTGAATTATAAATTCTTGATTGTGACAGTAATCGAGTAAATCAACAAGAGGTAAAAATATATATCGTACAATGCTTGCTAAATCCAGATGGGCTAATCCCCTACATGATTGTATAAATTCACGATAAAAGTTAAGGAATGTTTTTCCTTCAATATAAGAAAAAACAATATAATACTCTGGAGTCTCTAAATTTAGACGTTTCTCATAATGAAGCACTTTCATCGTTTTATATGGACTACGTGCTTGTGCTTGAGTATTAATAACTTCATTGTCGAAAAAATCATCAATATCATTTTCATGAGTTAACTTGTTATAAAAATTTTGATAAATAAATTCTTTAATCGCGACCTTTTCTTGAGTTTCTTGATTTATTCCCAAATATACTCTCGAAAGCCCACCTATATCTAATATTCTTTCGATGAAATAGGTATCACCATCAATTGTAATCGGTTTTCCAACTGTAATCGGCATATTTATCAACATAAATGAAAGTTATTCGAAGTGATCAAGTTTTTCATTAAATTATCTAAATTTAAAAAAATATACTAATATTCATAATCCCATTCAGCACGGCAATCTCTACAGTAATATTTCTTTCCATATTTGCGAGGATTATACATCACTATTTTCTTTTTATTTTCCATCTCTTGAAAATTATTACCGCCACATTTTGGACATTTAATAAAACCATTTTCAGGATAAGGAATTGTGGGGACTCCATACTTTCCCATTTTTGCAAAATAATGAGAACTTGCATCAATACTTGCTTGTCCATTAGAAGGTATAGTATGATTTTGAGATATAGTAGATGAAAGAATATCAGCTTCAGTGTACTCATCAGGTATGGATGGTTGGGGTTGAGTCGAGATATTTTTTCTCTCTGTTTCGAAATTAGGTTTTTGGTTAACGATTCGGCTGATTTTTTCTGCATTGACAATTGGTGCAATTATTTTCTTTTTAATAGGTTTTAGATTTTCACGTGAATCAGGATATATTTGTTTTTTAAGAGCTGGCTTCTTCTCCTCATAAGCTACTTCATTTTTATAAGAACTTGGCTTTAGATTTTTTCGATAATTTCGAGTAAATTTACTTGACTCAAGATCTTTTTTAATAGAAGAAGTAGATGAAGAAGAACTAAGGCCTTTTGAATTACTTTTTTCAAAAGATTTCGAATCATCAGTAATTATTGAATTTACTGAAAAAGAATGGCTTAATTTTTCGATTTTTTTTTCGATAGAATTAATTTTTTGGATAAAAGTAGAATTCAAAAAATCAATTTTCTCATGAAGACTCTGAATTAACTTTTCCACTTTAACTGAAGTGGAAGAAACAGTTGATTTATTATCTAATTCTTTTGTAATTTCTTGTTTATTTAATGATTTGATGGATGAAAGTTTCTTTAGATCTTCTTTCGTTTTTTGGATTTCAGATTCTAGACTATTCAATTTTTCTTTAATTTCTTGATTTTCTTTACTGAGAGTGGAAATTTTCATTTCCTTCAGCGAAATTTTATCATTTAATTCAATAACTTTTCTTTTGAGAGTATTTCTGATATCATTTAATTTTTCAATCTCAGTTTCTTTTAGTTTTAACAAATTCTGTAAGTTTTCCATCGATATTCCCTCTTATGTATTTGTTATAAAAATATACAGTGTATGTTTAGTTAAAATTTTCGAATATCTTATTTAATGTATAAATATTAAATGGTTTTTCTAATCGAGCAATAAATCCATATGATTTATAATTTGCCATAACGGGATCAGTAGAATAGCCAGATGTGACTATTATTTTTTGCCTTGGATTTAATTGAAGAATTTTTTCTGCTGTTTCCTTTCCCCCCATTCCTCCTGGAATGGTTAAATCTAAAATCAGATAATCATACGTTTTATTCTTTGATAATTGATCTTTATAGAATGAGATTAATTCTCTGCCTTCTTTTGTGAAATCTGCCTTAAATCCTAATCTTTTTAACATTTTTTCGAAAATATTTCGAATATTTTGATCATCATCCATTATTAAAATATTTCCTGATCTACGTTGAAGAGCCTTTTTCTTTTTAGGTTCAGCACTGACTGATTTTTCAACTGCAGGAAGATATAAGTAAAAAATAGTCCCTTCTCCGACTTTTGAATCTAGTGTAATGAATCCATTATGGTTTGAAATAATAGAGTAGACAATCGCTAAACCTAAACCTGTTCCATTTTCTTTAGTTGTAAAATAAGGATCGAAAATTTTAGCTTGTATTTCAGGATGAATCCCACATCCTTGATCCATTATTGAAATAACAATGAATTTTTGATTTGCTGGAATTATGGGTATTTTTTCTGATTCTTTAATGTTTCTCGCTTCAACTATAATATTTCCACCATCAGGCATAGCTTGTAATGCATTAATAAGAATGTTATGGATACATTGACCAATTTGACCTTCATCAACTTCAACATTCCATAAATCAGGTGCAATTTGAATAAATAATTTTATTTTGGAACCCCTTAAAGCAAATTTAGCATTTTCCTCAATCACTTCCTTTAATGAAGTAATTTTTTTAATTGGCGCCCCACCTTTCGAGAATGTTAACAATTGTTTTGTTAATCGATTTGCGCGATGAATTGCATTCTCAGTTTCTTCGAGTAATTGTTGCATTTCTTCATTTTTTGAGCCTATTTCTAATTTTGCAATTGAAATATTTCCTAAAATAGAAGTTAGGATATTATTAAAATCATGGGCAATTCCTCCTGCTAAAAGTCCAATTGATTCCATTTTTTGTGATTTGAATGCTTCTTCTCGGATTTTTTCTTCAATTGAAATGTCCCGAAAAACAATTACAAAACCTTGAATTTTTTTTTTATACTGAGTCATGATAGAGCAATGAAATGAAACTTTACGGATGAAATTAGATTTAGTTAAAATAATCATTCGATCTTCATAAAAAGTGGATTTTGAACCGATTAATTTCTCTTGAATTTCATTGAATAGATTAAGTGAAAGAATACTATTTTCAAAATGAAAACACTTTAGGACTTCATTTAAATTTTTACCCAAAGCATCTTTAACTTTCCAACCAGTTAATTTTTCAGCCATGCGATTAAAGAGAAGGATTTTTCCTTCAGCATTCAAAGAAATAAGAGCTTCTTGAATATTACTCAAAGTAGTTTGGAGAAGATTTCTCTCCTCTGCAAGAGCAATTTGAAGATTTCGTTGAAAACTATTATCATCTAAAATAGCAAATATATATGATTCATCTAGATTTTGAATATGCGACAATTTTGTATTAGCCTCAAATGTTTTACCTGAATTTTTACAGTATGTGTATTGAAATTCAATTTCTTCCCCATATTTTAGATTTTTAAAGATTTGATGAAATTTTCTGCGAAAAATATCATCAGAAATGCCTTCATTATTCGATAAATCTGCAAAATACATCCCAATTAATTTTTCTTTATCATATTGGAACAACTCTTCAGCTTTTTTGTTACATTCTTCGATTTTATCATCTTTTATAACAAAGAATGCTTCATTTGCAGATTCAAATAATGACCAATAGCGGGTTTGTGTTCTAAGTAAATCATTTTCAGCTTTTTTCAATTCTGAAATATCATGAATTACCATTAAAACTCCAAGATAATCACCATTTCGATTATACAATTTCTGTAAAGAAACATCTGCATCAAGTTCAATGTTTTTTGAAGTAACAATTTTAGTTTCCCAACTTTTTTTGATGATTTTCCCTTCTTGTTTCAAAAAAGTATAAAGTTGATTTCGATATTCAGATGTAATGATTGTTAAAAGATTTTTGTTAATGAAACACTTATTATCTTCACCCAATAAACGTAAAAAAGCAGGATTTACATAAGTAAATTTATTATCACTATTAGTAATTGCTATAGCATCATTCATTAATTCCAAGATATTTTGGTTCATTCTTGTTAAATCTTCAATTTCAAACTGCTTTATTTTTTCTTTAGTTATATCCATCCATATAGATTCATTTCTAATCAATTCACCTTTAGAATTATAATCTAAATAAGTTAAATCGCGAATCCAAAATAATTTTCGATCTTTTGACCAAATTCGATATTCACTTTGAAAAAACTTTTCTTGATTTTTTATTGCATTACGATATCTATCCATTAAAAAGGAATAATCTTCTTGAAAAAAAATCGTTTTCATAAAATTCTTATCTTTTTTAAAATCTTTTGAAGTATAGCCATATAATTTGATGCTTTCAGAGATATAATCCAGATGATACACTCCTTTATTTATAGAAAATACAATCAATGTTAATTTAAATTTCTGAATAAGGCTTTCAATAAATGAGTTCCTATAGTTATGTGATTTTTGGAGAGTATCTTTCAAGAAGTTCACCAATTATTATATTAAATTATGAAGTAAAAACTTAATAAAATATTCTTTGGAATAATACCTTCCTTAAAACGTTTAATAATAATGTAGAATTCTTAATAATTGATTTTCTTATGGCAAAACCGCATCTTTCAAATCTATTTCAAAATCGGAAACCATCAGATATTCGAATGGCTCAAATTGAATTTACAAAGCGAACAGATAAGGTTCAACCTATCAATGTTGCAATTGGAAATGTTAGTTTACCTATGCATCCTACGATGTTTAAGCGCCTCCAAAATATAACAAATAATGATAGCCCATTTCATGATGGTATATTGAAATATTCTGCGACTGTTGGCTTAGATGAAACAAATCAAGCCTTTTTAAATATTATTGCAGCAAGTGGCTTCCCTACTCAAAATTTATTTTCACAAATTACTGACGGAGGGAGTCATGCTATGGAATTAGTAATTGTTGGAACCTGTGGAAATGCAGGAACTAATATCAAACCCTTATTTTTAATAGATGCGGCTTATACAAATTATAAATCTATGTGCAACCGCACTGGAAGGGCAACGATTTCAATTTCTCGAAAATTGTTAGAAAATGGAAAATTTGCATTGCCAGACATTGTAGAAATTGAAAAACTGATTAAAGAAAAACAACCAGGAGCCTTGGTCGTTATTCCTTATGATAATCCAACTGGACACTTTTTGGATCATGAAACATTGGTAGAACTCGCCAAATTGTGTGTCAAATACAACATTTGGATGATTAGTGATGAAGCTTACCGAGAATTATACTATCTTGATGCGAAACCCACAAGTATCTGGGGACTTACCGATGATATTGTTCCAGGAATTGAAGGTCGCAGAATCAGTATTGAGACTGCAAGTAAAGTATGGAATGCTTGCGGATTACGAATCGGTGCGATTGTAACAGATAATGAAGAATTTCATCAAAAATGTGTTTTTGAACAAACAGCAAATCTATGTGCTCCTGTTTTAGCTCAATATGTATTTGGAGCCTTAGCTCACGAGTCTCATGAACAATTGAATCAATGGTTTGAAAAGCAGCGAAATTATTATAAATCAATTGGAAAAACCCTTAAAGAAGAATTTAGTGAATGGATGCCAGGGTTAATTGTTTCAAGTCCAGATGCTTCAATATATTCAGTTATAGATGTTAGAAATGTTGCTAAACCAGGTTTTGATGCTTCAGATTTTGTTATGTATTGTACTACAAAAGGAAAGGTATCAATCGATGGAGAATCATATACTCTTTTAGTTGCTCCAATGGCGGGATTTTATAGCGTAGAAGATCCTAAGAATAATCCAGGAAAGACTCAAATGCGGATTGCATATGTAGAAACACCTGAAAAAATGCGTTTAATTCCGGAGATATTTACAACGCTCTTTTCTGAATATGAGAGTAATCGCGTTTAAAATTTTATTTTTACTCTTTTTTTTTCATAATTTGTATGCATATCTGAAACCATAATATGAATTTGGAAATTTATTAAGAATTTGGAATTATATTTGGAATATTTGCAAGAACTTTCATTAAAATTCTTATTATTCCTATATATAATTGGTAATCAAAATTGGCTCTAGAAAAAATTGCTCTTTTAGGATTAGATAATGCAGGGAAAACATCAATTATCCATATTTTAAGAGGAGATTACCAATCATATTTCAATAATATTCCTACTACCAATATCGAGCACTATTTTTCTGAATTTCTTGGAAATCATTTAATAATTTCAGATTATCCAGGTCAAATTCATTTTCGTGAATTTATTATTCAAGATGAAAAGTCTGAATTAAATAATGTTGAATTAGCAATTTTGGTTATTGATATTCAAGATGAAGAGCGTTTTCGCGAAAACATTCATTTTCTTGATCAACTAATTAAAAATTCTAATTTAAGTCATCTCCAAAGGTTTTCTATTTTTTTTCATAAATTTGATGAACCAGATTCTCCAGAATATAATAAAATAGTTTCTTCTTATCAAAAAAAGATAATAGATTTATTTAATTCAAAAGAATTTAAATATCAATTTTTTAACACATCAATCAAGCATCCGATCTCAATTATATCAGCCTTTTCAGATCCGATATTTGATGAAATGGAATATAGACAACCTGTGAAAATGTTATTAAGAAATTTTGCATCTAATTGGAAAATTAACGAAATTTTTCTCTTCACATCCAATTTTTATCAAGTTGGTGCAATTTTCTCTGAAAAAATCGACATCGATAGAGAATTAAATAATCAAATCTTATTTTATCTGCAAAAAATCGATGAATCACTGAATATCATTAACGAATTAGAAATCAATATCAATGATTGTAAAATATATTTTTCTAAATTTTTTATAAAGAAAAAAGGCAAGACGTACCCATTGTATGTAGTTTGGAAATCTCCAGAACAAGTTTCATTAGAAATGAAGAATAGTATTAATGTCTTAAAAAAAACAATGAAATTATTAATCAGCCCTGGTATTGAACCAGATCCAATATATGTCTAGATTTAAGCAATATTTTTATCAAAAATTTCATGTTTTAGGAATTTACGATAATTCCAAAGTTGTAATATTATTTTTGGAATATTTAACATATAATTTATTACAGGTATACCTGCTTTAATCATAGCAATTTGAAATTCATGTCGCAGTTTATAAGATTCGGTATCATCTTTATTCATACTAGGATTGCAGAATAATGGTTTTTCTGTCTTTTTCGCAATCCTTGCTAAAGAATCAATTGTTTCTTTTTGTGCATCAGCAATATTGAGTAATTCTGATATTATTCTAAATCGTTCAGGTTCTCGAACGAAAACTACAATATCCACATTTCTATCTTTCGCAACAGCATCTAATGCTTTTTCAAACAATATAGGATTATAGCCCCATTCCCCTAAATCCACCGGATTTTTAAAATTAGTATTAACATGAGGAAAGATTTTAGATAAGATTTGAACCGTTTCTGGATCAAAATCAGGAATTTCCAATCCGAATTTTTCAAAAGTGTCCGTAAATTCAACACCTATTCCTCCACCAGCTACTAAAATCGCAACCCGTAATCCATTAGGCAGTGATGGTCGGACACATATTGTTTGAACTAAATCTTGGAATAATTCAAAATGATCCGCCATCATTATTCCAGATTGTTTACACATTGCCTTCCAAACATCGTAACTTCCGGCCATTCCTCCAGTATGAGAAAAAGTTGCCTTCACTCCCCTTTCTGATTGTCCCCCTTTCCATAGCACAATCGGTTTGTTGGGAGTTATTTTTCTCGCAATTTGCATAAATTCTCGTCCATTAGGAACTGATTCTAAATAAAGTGCAATGGTTTTGGTTCGAGTATCTTGATTAAAATATGAAATTAATTCAGCTATGGAAATATCATAAGCATTTCCAATGGATACAACATTATGAAATCCAATACCTAAAGGGCCTAAACATAAATATAAACGAGCCATAGTTCCCCCTGACTGGGCAATATACGATAAATTTCCTTTATATGGAGACCAATCTGGGTAGATTTGAACTTTTGAATAAGGATTTAATATCCCTAAACCATTTGGACCAATTACTCGAGTATCGATTTGAGCAATAACTTTTTTAAGATTTCTATCCAATTCTTCATTTCCTGCTTCTCCAAAACCAGATGCATATATCACTGCAAACTTAACATTATTATGACATTCCAATAGAATTTTAGGAACAATAGCTGCTGAAACTGCAATAATCGCCAGATCAATCGGTTTTGGAAGTCTAGGATCTAAGATGCTTGGATAAACGGGTTCTCCAAAAAGAATATCAATTTTTGGATTAATTAAATAGACTTTCCCCTTATCTGGAATATATCTTGATGATTTTAGCGCAATATAATATTTACTTCCACCAATAAGATTTTTAGATGCGCCAATTATTGCAATGGATTTAGGATTAAATAGAGTATGAAAAGATTCAGGTTCAACGATTGTTTTAGATACAGAAAATGGGGAGTCCATTTGTATTTTGTTGGGTTTCATCATTTAAATTTTTAATCACATCAAATTTCAGAATTCTAAATTAAAACGAAAAAAAAAGAAAAAAAACAAAATAAAAAAACAAAAAAAAAGAGAAGTTAGAAGGATTTTAAATTATTCTATCCCTTAATTAGAGAAAATTCATAATCAGCAAGTCCAATAGTTGGGCTTATAAGAATATAACAAATTTCATCAGGATCTACATAATCCATTAAATTAAGGGGTGCCTCTAAAGCATTTGTTAAATCACTTAAAGTGAGGGGAATGATTTCGTGATATTCAATCATGCCTTGGAATTCTACAGCTGTAACAATGGTTACATAGAAATCTGTCTCTGCTGCAGGTGGAACAATAAATGAAATTATATCATCTGCATTATCGATTAGAATACCATTAATTGCAATATTATCTATCCACCATCCTGGATCTTCATAACCCCAATCAGTCATATATCTAAATTGAATTTGGATGACTTTCCCCGAGAAGGCAGATAAATCAAAACCCATATTAATCCAACCACCAGAATCACCACAAAGGCCTGGTAATTGCTCAGCGATTTCAGGATATCCATCTTCAACAATATCGTAGTTTGTATAAGAATTTTCTAATGAGATCCATGTATTTCCACCATCTTCAGATACTTGTATAAATCCATAATCCCAATATGGTTCAATGATATATTTAGTATCAAATGTCAAAAATGGATTTTCACCATAATTACTTAAATCAACTTCAGTATATATTGAAATATCACTTTCTGGGGAAGAAGGTGTAGAATACCATTCAAAATCGCCGTCTCCATCTTCATCAACCAATTCCCATGCTGCTTTAGTTGCATAATCATCTCCATCAAAATCAAAATGAGTGATAAATTGATCATGGATATTTCCTATTTCAATATAATCTGTTCCATATGAGCCAAGCATATAATATCCTGTTTTATCATTTAAGTAACTTACAGTTTCTCCAAAATCAACTCCTGTTTGAGTCAAATATGGTTTATTAACACTATAAATACGCAAAAAGTCAACTGTATTTAAGTCAAACATCTGATAGTTATATTTTCCATCTCCGATTGCATCTGTGTGTAGTAAGTTCGCCAAGGTCCAATCTAAATAGATTTCATCAAAGGTTTCTGTATATCCGAAATGATTGAGTGCATTATTGATTCCAGCGACATCGGGAATACCAGCTTGAACAAAATAAGAAAGAAATTCAGCCCCAAAATGATCTGCTAAATAAGCTGCCCACATAAAAGCTTGTCCGTAATCTGCTAGAATATTAATTCCTCCTTGATCACCCCATTCAGTTAATGAATTATCTGGAGTTGATAAAAAGGCTTCAATATCTCCCCAAGGAATATTGTATCCACATAATGGTTCAGCAAACATTGAACATCCTTCATTCATCCATGAACCATCTAAGGGATTGAAATCATCATGGATCAAATGTTGATATTCATGAGCAAGTGTTGGTGCATACACACTTTCTATCCGATCTGAGAAATCAGCACAATCAATAGAAATTATGTTACGATCAAATGCATCTTCAAATATACCCCAGTAAAATCCTACAATGTAATATGGATAATTTTTTTCATAATAAGCTTGATCTCGAATATTTGAAACGAGAATCACATTTCTTCCATTTGGTTCATAGTACATTGATGGATCTAATAAAGAATTGTTGCCATTATGAAATGCTGGTTCGCCAAAATATTCTGTGTCTTTTGGAAATACATTATTTTCAAAGATTTCTAAGAATAAATTCGCTTCTTCATCGGTTATTACAGGTGTTTCACGACTATCTGGATAAGACATGTCGACTTGAACCCAAACTTCAGCAATATCCCCAATTGCACGTAATTCAAACAGATCTGTAAATATTCCCCCTTCAATATCAGGATTATAATCGTCAAGGCAATACCATTCAAGAGTATCCCCAACTTCATAGTAATTACTTTGACTGGCTTGTGGAACGTTTACCATTGATTGAGATGTCTGTGTGCTTGGAAATTTTGAAACCTTTCTGTCTCGTAATTCAGGACCTATATCAATAGGGATTAAATCTGTCTCAACTTGATCCCCCTTAAAAAATATCCCATAAGATATTCCCCCGAATATCCCCAATACGAGAAAAGTAACCAACAAAACTGAAAAATATTTATTTTTCATATTATTCCCCTAAATTTCTTATCCTTCTTTTATGATGAAAAACAACATAAAAGGAGGCTTGGGTATATTTACATTGTATTTATATAAAAGAAGTATAGCACACTTTTCCCCCTTTCATTTTTAAATAATTATTCAATTAAAAAAACCAAAAAAAAAGATATTATTAAAGAAAGCTATATACCTATGAAATTATATGGAAATAAGGGAATGGATCCAACAACTTGATACAATTCGCAAAAAGTGGATAAATTTTCAAAGAATAAATGCGAGTAAAGATAAAACGCTGATTTTAAAACAAAATATAAGCAAAATTAATCTATTCTTCTTAAGATTTGTGGGATTTATGATTTTGGAATCAGCAAAGTATCAAAAATTGTATTCCCAAAAAAAAACTATAAATATTACTTCAATGCTTTTTGTAAAACAGAAGCAATCAAATGATGATCAATTATATCTTGTTAATGAAGAGGCATTCGAAAAAGAACTTTCAAATATGTTTCATTGTGAGAAAAATGTTCTTCCAGAGATATTTCAGTTTCAAAAGCGAGAAAGTGAAGTTAAAAAGGAAAAAACCATTTTAGTAAATTTTGATATAGTCAAAGATTTTCAAAAATTGCAAAAATCATCAATTTTATATGATATAAAAGAACCTTCTGATATTCATCAAAATAATTCAAATACTACAATTAAAATTACTCCTGCATTTTTAGATTACTTTTATCAACATATAATTCTAAATGAAGAGCAAGATCTAGCTCATAGTGGAACATTTTTCTCTCCATTAGCAGAGGTTTCATATTCGATCCTATTTAGTTTAGTTTATTACATTTTGAATATTTCGGATAAATTCATAAAAAATAAGCAAATTACTGCAGAAAAATGGATTATTTTTTTATTTCAACGCGTTTTTCAATCAAAACATGATAATGAATTTATAATTAACCAAAATGAAATTATGAATTTTAGAAAAAAAATACTTACAAATCAAATTTTTAATAAAGAAGGACTATTTCTATCAAATTCTTTTAATGTTTTGGATCCATCTTGTGGATCTGGTACCTTTATTATTAGATTTCTCCAATTAATTAACTTTATAATTCCCACTATTAATAATTTTAAAGATAATCATAAGATATTAAAAAATGTTCAAATATTCGGATGTGATTTACGTTTAACTGCACTTTATATAACTAATTTTAGAATTTGGTGCGCATTATTCTTGATTTTTGGGAAAAATCTTAATCAAATTCAAGAATTTATTAATCATTCTGTTCATTTAATTCAAGCAGATTATTTATTTGAATTCAATGAGAAGTTACCAAATAAATCTATTAAATTTGATCTTATTATTGGTAATCCTCCATACATTCGCCATCGAGACTTGCGTGATATGCGAAGCATACCTTTTCTTTCTCCTGAGCAATATAGAGATAAATTAAACAAAAAATTAATTCAATTCAAGAATCAATTTAAAATAGATTTTAACAATCATATGGATTACAGCCTGTATTTTTTTCTGCATAGCGCCGAATTATTATCCCCTTACGGTGTTTTATCATTCATCACATCTAATTCATGGATGAATGTTAAATATGGCTATCAATTTCAAGAATTTTTACTCCGTTTCATGAAAATATGGCAAATAGCAGATAATTCAGCCCGTTCGTTTGAATTTGCAGAGATCAATACAGTAATATCATTTTTTAGTAAAAAAGTAAAAAATAAAGAAGAAAAATACCTTCTTCCAAAATTTAAAATTGAAAATTCTTTTATACGCTGGAAAAAACCATTTCATTCATTAAATTTTAAAGATTTTAATAAATATCTTCAACTGATTCTTTCCAAACAAAGAAATAATCAAGTAATAGATGGAGATCAAAGTTCTTATTTAATTGATGCTTATGATGATAATTCTACTTCTTGGTCAATAATATATCCTAAAGATTTTTCCTTTAGATTACTCCAGATCTCTTCAAGAACTATGTTTAATTGGACAAACGAAAGAAAAGGCAAAAAAAGAATAAGACAAAAGATAAATGATAATAGTTATGAAGGATATCAATGGGGAAATTATTTTTTTATTGCTCCTAAAAGTTTTTTTATTTTTAGAAGTCTTTTGGGTATAAAATTAGCATATTTAGGAGATTATGGAAAGATTACGAGAGGAATTACGACTAACTGCAACGATTTTTTTGTGTTAAAAAAAATGTCAGATAATTCTTATAAAAATGGTTATGGTGATATTATTATTCTTGAAGATCAAGTTCTTCGTCCATTTTTATTCTCTCCGAGACAGGTAAATATTCCTTTACTTAACAGGAAAGATCTAGATACATATCTTTTCTATACAAACTTGAGTAAAGTCGAACTTCAACAACAAGGCTTTTATCATACCTTGGAATATATAGAATATGCTGAATCAAAAAGAATTACAATCAAAAAAGGTGTAAATCGTGGAAAGATCATCCAGGGTATCAATAATTTAGCTTCATTTCATAAAAAATATGAGAAAGATCCAAATTCATGGTATTGTCTACAACCAAAAAACAAAAAAAAACAGTTAAATAATTTTCCTACAAAATCAAAAATCAAATTTTATCAAAATATTTATATCCAAAAGATATTCAATGATACCTTTCGAATTGTTCTTACTAAATCAGATATTATTGCAAATAATACATTTTATCGTTTAGAACTTTTTCCTTCATATTCTCAAGATAGAGATTTAATTATTGCAATATTATTATCTTCACTATTTCCCTTTAGCATAGAA
Organism: Candidatus Harpocratesius sp.; assembly: GCF_054039255.1. Taxonomy (NCBI): domain Archaea; kingdom Promethearchaeati; phylum Promethearchaeota; class Promethearchaeia; order Promethearchaeales; family Promethearchaeaceae; genus Candidatus Harpocratesius; species Candidatus Harpocratesius sp. The sequence goes on along the minus strand of NZ_JBPLBG010000044.1, from coordinate 35,997 downwards.
TTACATGGTAGAACTAATTTTGGAGGTGGAGCTCTCGATACTGCAAGTTTCGATATAGCAAAAATAATGGTTTTAAATATTGACCTATTAAATGTATCTCAAAAAAAAGAATTAACGAAATTATCACAAAATATCCTAAATTTAAAATTCTTACCAGTTAGTCAAGATATTCGAAGAAAAGAAAAAATTAAGCTAGATCAGAAAATTCTTACAATTCTTGAATGTTCTGTACAAATACAGCAATTTCATCAAGATCTTCTCAAAATTATCGAAATGAGAATAAAAAAGAAAAAAATCAAATAAGGTAAATTAAGTTCCTCGCATTATTTTTTTCAGTCTGTCTAATTCTTTTAACATTTCCTCCCTCAACCCACCTAATCCAACATTTGAAGCTGCTGCCCCACTTGGAGAAGCACCAGTTGCAGATGGAGGTGCACCCGGAGGAGAAACTTTTGGTGGACCTGTAGGGGGAATGCTTGGAGGTTTTGGTAGACCACCTGGTGGAGCTGAAGGAACAGCTTTTGGAGGACCTGAAGGGGGCATTTTTGGTGGGGAAGGTAAGCCTTTTGATGCTGCTGGAGGCATTTTTGGAGGTTTTGGCATTCCTCCAGATGGACTTGAGGGAGGTCCTTTTGGTGGTCCGCTAGGGGGTCCTTTTGGTGGTCCGCTAGGAGGTCCACTTGGAGGTCCTGCTTTAGGTGGTTCAGAAGGTGTTTTAATTGCAGATGAACTTGATGTAGTAGCAGGAGAACTGGAGGATATCTCCGTTTTCCCACCAGAAAGCATATTAAATAAAAGCGAAGCTGCTTTCTCTTTTGCAACTTCTTTACCTTTTGATCTCCCCAATATAGGTACAGATTTTTCTACTGTAACTGAAGTAGTTCCTTCCTTATTTTTAATTTCCTTTACTCGCTTCAGATCTTTTTTTACCTTAATTAAAGATTTTTGAAATGCAGTGATTGCTTTGGCAGTTGATTCTAAAGTATCAGATAGTTCATCCATTCCTTCGGAAAGAAATTTAATGATTTGATTAAGTTTATCTTTAACCACACGAAACATCTCGTTTACAATCGATTATAAAATTTATTAAGATGATCACATTTAATCCTGATCTAATGTATATCCAAATTAATTATTATTTAAGATTTGATTATTTTAACATATAAAATTTAGTGTTTGATTTTTTCTGCTGTTGGTTTAGATTTCTTTTAGTATTAAGAATATTGAAATAACTGTGAAAAATCTTAAATTTTATCGGTTTTTTAAGAAATAGGGAACCTTTCGATGTCAAAAAAAAAAACCCAAACTATTGTAATTACTGGAGCTTCCTGGGGGGATGAAGGAAAGGGAAAAATTGTAGATTTTTTAGCCAGTGAAGCAGATATTGTTGCCAGATTTCAAGGAGGTAACAACGCCGGCCATACAGTGGTTGTAAAAGGAAAAAAATATAAATTTCATTTAATTCCAAGTGGAGCGATCAAAAATAAAACCATTGTGATTGGAAATGGTGTTGTTATTGATCCAAAAGTGTTGTTTGAAGAATTGACTATGTTAGAAAAAGAAGGATTTACACCTAATTTAAGAATTTCAGACACAGCCCATATTATATTCCCTTTTCATAAATTACTAGACGGATTAGAAGAAGGAACAAAAGGAAAATATGCAGCAGGTACCACAAAACGTGGGATTGGGCCCACATATTCCGATAAAGCAGCCCGTTATGGCCTTCGTGTTTTTGACTTACTAGATAAAGAAATTTTTCTACCAAAATTCAATAGATTATATAAATTAAAATTGAAACAGTATCAAACCTTTACTAATTCTTCAGAATTATGGCCTTTAGATAAAGAAGAAATAATCAAAGAATATTTAACCTTTGGGAAAAAAATGAAACCCTATGTAGTTTCTTCAGCATATTATCTTAATACTGCATTGAATCAAGGCAAACGAATTCTTTTTGAAGGTGCACAAGGATGCCTATTAGGTATTGATCATGGTATGTATCCGTTTGGTACATCTTCAATTACTTGGGCAGGAGGTGTTCCGGGCGGTACTGGAGTAAGTCCTACAAGAATTGACAAAATCATTGGAGTAATTAAAGCGTACACTTCTCGTGTTGGTGGAGGTCCACTTCCAACAGAATTAGATGGAGATTTAGCTCATCAAATTAGAGAACAAGGACATGAATATGGAACTACAACAGGACGACCTCGAAGAGTAGGTTGGATTGATCTTTTCAATCTTAAATACGCAACAATGATAAATCACTATGATGCTTTGGCAATTACATTATTAGATGCATTAGAAAATGTAAATCCGGTTAAATTATGCACAGGCTATAAATATAATAGTCAATCTTTAGAGTCTTGGCCGATTCACTCTGAAATTATTGAAAAATGCGAACCAGAATATATTGAAATGCCTGGATGGAAAGCAAGAGACTCAAAAGAATGGTCAGAAATTGCACAGCAAGGATTTGAAGCAGTACCAAATGAAATAAAAAATTATATTAAAAAAATTGAAGAAATCTTGGAAACCCGTATTTCAATCATTTCTTTAGGTCCAAATCGAACTGATACTATATTAAAAGAGATGTTTTGGGATTAAATTGCTTTTTTTCTTTTTTGCTTATTATTTATTTCTTGTATTTTATTTTTTTTTTCACCAATTTTTCTTTATTAAGCTATATACACCTCCTAATAGAACAAAAATCCCCATAGTAAATCCCAAACCGATTAACGCGGGTTTGTTATCAAATAAATTATCAGATGTATCTGCATTTTCTGAGTTATTTGTATCATTAGTTGAATCAGATGAAGATGATGAAGTATCTGAAGAAGTGGTTGAAGTTGAAGTAGCTTCTGTATTTGTTGTTATTGTAGTGGAATTCCAACCTGCAAGAACAGAAAAAAGCCACCAGGCGGCATAGGCTTTCATATTTCCCATTACGTGTGCAGTTGATGCGTGAGCTGGGCTACATTCATACCAATCAACATCTTTAGTATGATTTGCTTGCCATTCTTCTGCCCAATTTGAATCTGGGTATGTATCTCCATCTGAATCATAAGCACAAGCATCGTTCATATACTTATCCCCAAAATATATCCCATCTGGATTATAACATTCGATATCATAGAAATCATAAAGAATTTTGTTATTAGCAATGCAATAATCACGAATTTGTTGATTTCTTATATGTAAATTCCCCTCAATTCCTGAGCCATCTGCATGTCCTGTCATATATACAAAAAGGACATCTGGATACTCATTCTCAAGTGAATTCATTTCGTTTAAATAAATATTTATTCCTTCTTCAGTATTATCTGAGACACCACCACACCAGGACCAGATTATTACATTAACATCTGCATGATTAGAATCATTTAGATATTTCCGAGTCTGCTCAGCCCAAGTTAAATCACCCAAATGACCTAAATCACCCCAACCTGCAAAATTATCATCAATGTCAAGAAACCCTTCTAAAGGACCATCATTCCATGCATATAATCCAACAGTTCCTTGATTATTTTCTTTAAAATTAGGAAGATAATTCATACCACTAATAATCTGAGAACCATGGGAAGTATGTTGATATGCAATATGAAGATTTTGTTTAGCATGCTCAATAGCAGCTTCAGGGATTTGATCTAAGCGAACTATATTTGCAATCCTATGATCAGCAATAATTGGATAATCCAAATCTGCTGTTATTGGAGATTTAAGAATAAAATCCATATTTTCTTTATTTTGTTTTTCATAATTATCATGATTTTCTAATTTATCGTAATTTAAATAAAGAATACTGAAGAAAATGCCATTTACAAATGAAATCATTATGAAAACAAATAATAATTTTAATAATTTTGGAAATTGATAATTCAAAAAGACACCTTTAAATTTGATTAATAAGGGAATGATAAAGATTGGTAAATTTAAAATTTTGGATTCAATTTTGGATTCAATTGTAGATTTACTTATTCTTATTTATTTGAAAGTAAAATCGATCGTGATATCGATTTAATATATTTACAGTTTTCTCCCCAAAGTAAATAAAAAATATGACATTAGAAATAGCATGAGCCAAATCAAACGGAAAACTTGAAAGATACAATACCAAAAATGAAGTTATGGTTAAAGGGGCGTTTAAGAGCCAAGACCATATATTCATTATACCACCGTATATAAATCCTAAAATGAAGATCAAAATGGCTAGAAAATACAAGTACTTTTTGAAAAATAGTTTACGATGTAAAGGATGACACAGTCCACCAACAATTCCAATAAAACCCCAAGCAATAATTTGATAAATTGTCCATGGACCCTGTCCTAAAAACATATTTGATAAAATGGCAGTATTTGCTCCTATCATAAAACCAATAAATGAGCCAAATACAATACCAGAAACAAATATTAGAAAAGAGCAAGGTTGAACACTTGGTAAAGCCACAAACGGTACCCTGGCAAGAGCTGTAAAAGCACTATAGATGGCAATTAATGTAATCTCTTTTGAAGAGAGAGTACTTTCTTCTAAATGAAAATATACTCCCATGATTAGAAAGAAAAAGATAATGAATATGTTTATCAAAATCCCAAAGATAGAATTTTTACTACCAAGAAAACGCCATGTTATTAAATCTTGGAAAACGAGCAAACAAACACTATATATAACTAAAAGGAAAAGAATTATTCTCGATTTCTTCATATTACAACACATCCATTACATTCTGCTCAAAACATTCTTTTACATCATCCATAAATACTTCAATAACGTTCTCTACTGTTAAAAAAGGAGTCGGTTGTTGAAAAATAAGATTCATGGCAGAGTTGATTTCAGTAGTAAATGGAGTATAATAAGGGAGAATTTCTTGGGGAATTCCTTGCCATTTAATCTTTTTATCATCTAAATACAAAATTTTCGATGCAATAGAAGAAACTAACTTCAAATCATGTGTAGCAATTAGAATTAAACATCCTTTTTCCTTAATCTTTCCAATATATTGAAGTAGCCGAGTTTTTTGTTTTTGATCCATTCCATGAGTGGGTTCATCTAGTAATAAAATTGCAGGTTCTGTAATTAGAGCACAACCTAACGCCAGCCTTTGTTGTTCTCCCAATGATAAATAACGGGGATATTTTAGTTTTAATTGCTTGAGATCAAAAAAATCCAGAATATTTTCTATTCTTTTATCACGTTCTATTTTAGAATTGCAAAAAGGAAGTAATTGCGCATCTAATTCTTCATATACACTATCTCGATAAAATTGAATGGAAGGATTTTGAAATACAAGACTAATTTGCGATGTTGATTGAAAATCTGAAGCATTTTCTTTTTTATCTATTCTAATTTTAATTGTTCCATTACTCGGTTGGATTAAACCAGCAATTGATTTTAATAATGTGGTTTTGCCACACCCATTTTTACCCATAATACAAATTATTTCATGAGAACAACCAGAAAATGAAATATTCTGTAGAAGAGGGTTTGTTAAAGTATATGATAATTCAAGATTTTTCACTTTTAAGCGGTAATTTGTTGAATCATCGCAATCTTGCTTATTTTTTAAGGGATTCTGGAAATTAAATAAAACCTTTTCCTTTCTTGTGAGAAAAAAGTCTGAAAATTCAGATGAAAACTGCTGTCTATTGAAAGGAAGATATTCATTTTTCCAATAATTATTATTCCTATTCTTATATTTTTTGATTTGATAAGCTAATTTGATTAGAGAAGTTGTAGGGATCATAGAATTTTCTGCAAATTGGTTGAAAAATTGTTTAGGAATTCCATCGAAAATAATTTTACCATGTTCTAAATATATGATACGATCAATATAATCAATTACATGTTCTATATTATGTTCGATCATAATTATTGTATATTGCTGTGTTGCATGTAAATTAAAAAGATTCTGTAGAAAATGATCGCGCGCAAATGGATCTAACTCAGAAGTTGGCTCGTCTAGAAGTAAAATCTTAGGAGACATAGCTAAAATGGAGGCTAATGCTACAATTTGCTTTTGTCCTCCAGATAAATTATATGTTTTTTGATTTAATATAGGATCCAAATTGAATTGGTTAATGTGGTATTTAACTCGATCTTTGATTACATCTCGGGAGAAGCCCAGATTTTCCAGTCCAAATATCAATTCAGATAAAACTTTTTCCATTAATAACTGATTATCAGGATTCTGAAAGATATAGCCAATTTTTTGAGCCAATTGATTTGGAGGATGTTGAATTGGATTCTTATCATCAATAGATATTTCACCCTTATATATTCCACCGAAAAAATGTGGAATTAATCCATTTAATGCACGTAATAAAGTTGATTTTCCACTTCCTGAAGAACCTAAGAGAAGAACAAATTCACCAGATTTAATTTTTAGATTTATATTAGTTAATATTGGGTTTGAACTAGAATTATATTGAAAAGTGAAATTTGATATTTTAATCATTAAATTCCTCCTGAAAATCTTTTTTTGAGAATGAGAAATATAAAATTAAAAAGAGATTTAGAAAAAATAAGAATAATATTGCAAATAAATCCAACTGTGCTAAAATACTTGAGGAAATACTTGGATATACAGAAAATTCTAACAATCCAATTAACCAAAGATAAATGACCCCAGTTCCTAAGAGAATTAAATTTATAATAGCAATAATATCAAATTTACTAATTTTATATTGAAAGAAATTAGTTCTCTTTTTACTATAACCAAAAGCTCGGACATCAAGAGCTTGAGCAATTTGAATAGATCTTTCTAGCGAATTCGTCAGTAATGGTAGTAGGATTTCTCCCTTAATCTGTATGATACTTCTACGATTTTTTTTATTTGGTTCTACTGAATATCGTCGAAGTTTATGGATATCGTTTAAATGATTAAGGTCTCTGTTTAACAATGGAAAAAACTTCAAAGAAAGTGTAATTAAAAGAATAATTTTGTGAGGTATATGGAGTTTCATTAAAATTCGGAGTAAATCATCATTATTAATAAGAATATTAAAGATTCCAAAGCAATATAAAACAATACATAAACGAAGAATATTAATTCCTGTTCCAACTAAATTTTCGAGAGTAATATTTATTATAGGAAAAACGCGTTTTGGTTTCCACAAAGTAATAATTACGTGGTCTCCACCTGGATTCAACAGAGTACTGATCAACATCATAAAAAGTGAAATAACTAAAATCATTCTGGATAACATAGCAATTTTTTTTTGAATTTTAAAAATCCAAATAATAATAATAAGTAATATAAATAAAAGAACCAAAATGATTGGATTATCGAATAAAAACGCAAAAACAAAATATTCACTTAAATAGAGAAAAAGTAAAAAGGATTTAATATTTTTAGATGATTGTGTAAGATTCTCTCTGTTTAAAGTTATATCTTGCATTATTTAGACCAATTAGATCAATTACTTAAATAAAATATGAAAAATAATTCTTATATATAGGATAAATTAACCTATACTGGTTTAAAATATTAATCAATTTTAATTAGCAATGTATAAAATCATGTTCTTTTTACATTATTTAGACATACAATGTTTAAAATAGTATTTTTGCGTCATGGAGAAAGTCTTTGGAATCTCGAAAACCGATTTACTGGTTGGACAGATGTTGATTTATCCACCAACGGGTATGAAGAAGCTAAACGCGCAGGACACCTTCTAAAACAAGAAGGATTTACATTTGATATTATTTTCACTTCAGTTTTAAAACGTGCTATCCGTACAATGTGGATTGTGATGGATGAATTAGATATAATGTGGCTACCTGTAATACGCCATTGGCGGCTTAATGAGCGTCATTACGGGGCATTACAAGGATTAAACAAATCAGAAACCGCAAAAAAGCATGGACAAGAGCAAGTTTTTATTTGGAGAAGAAGTTATGATGTTCCTCCACCACCTTTGGAACTTTCAGATGAACGCCATCCAAGCCATGAATTAAAATATCAAAACTTACCAAAAGAATACCTTCCTGCAACTGAATGTTTGAAAGATGTAGTCGCAAGAGTTTTACCCTATTGGAATGAAACTATTGTCCCAATGATCAAAGAAAACAAGCAAATATTAATTGTTGCTCACGGTAACAGTCTAAGAGCAATTGTAAAATATTTGGATGATGTAAGTGAAAAAGACATACCTCATTTAAACATTCCAACAGGATTTCCACTTGTTTATGAATTGGATGAAAATATTAAACCCATTAAACATTATTATTTGGGTAATCAAGCTGAAATCGAAAAAGCAACGAATAAAGTGGCTAATCAAGCAAAACAATAAAAACGAAATAAATTAGTTTTAATTTTTTTTCTTTCTTTTATTCTTTTGCGTGTTGTTAATTTAAAAAATAATAAAATAAGGCTAATCTTCTAAAATATTACAACGTCGTTTAGTCAAACTCAAGAGAGAACGTTCTAAGTCCCCTGAACGATATTTTATCGGGTTTTTTCTGTAGTCTAAAATCTTCAGATTTACTAAATCAATAATAGAAACAGGAAGTGTAGCAAGTTTGTTATTCTTTACATGGATCTCTTTAAGATCAATTAGTAATCCAATAAAAGGGGGTAAATGTTTTAAGTTTTGGTTATTCAAATAGAGACGTGAAATGTTGCGATCTTCAAGAACAAAACCAAATAATTCATCTGGATTAATTTCTTTTGGATTCGTGTAATTTAAAACAGGATCTAAGGCTGGAATTGCCCTATTCAATTCTTTTTCTAAAAATATTAATACATCAAAATCCCACTGATAAACAAGTGAATTGTGATAATAAACTTGAGTAGTTGCAAGTTTTTCAAAACATTCTTGACACATGTCTTGACCTAAGTGAAAAACATGTTTCCATTTTTCTAAACCACAAATAGGACAAGGTTGTGGACCAATTGCTTTTAAATATGCCCTATAGTTCTTCTCCTTTATAATATAACTAAATCCTGCATAAATTGAAGACGCAATACAAATGAACAAAAAGGCCTCTCGTGCAACAGGAATTAGGAATGTATGAGAAATAATATAAATAAACCAAAGCATTATTGCAATTCCAGTTAACAGTAAAGGAATCCAAATTTTATAATAATGAAAAATATAGTATGATGCCATATACACTTGAAGAAAAAGAAAAATGGCGAGTATTTGGAGATATATCTTATTTGAATACCAAAGCCAAGCAGAAAAGAATACTATATTAAAGATAATATCCCACTTTACAATTGGATATCTTTCTTTAGGATCATTTGCATAATCAAAGCCCATAGTTAACTCGCTTTAAAAAAATAGAACTTAACTAATAAAATTTTTTCATAATTAAAAGAGTATTCATAAAAAATAGATTGATTTTCTTTGATTACTTTTTACATATTATTTTTTCTAAATTCATTTTACTATTAATTTTTTTAATATTTATATAATAAAAAAGTAATTTTCATATACTGTGTATAATTAACGCTCCCCGTGATATTATGAAATTCCATATTACTTTGAAGCAGAGAGAAGAAGATAAAAAATCAGAAAATCTCCTTAAACGTGTAAATACTTTATTTGTAGCAGATAATATTGAACCGATTTCAATTCAATTACCCATAGCCTATGGTGGTCCAACGAATAAAAATGGAAAAAGCGTGTGCTATACTCCCGAAGATCTATTCTTAGGTGCAGTTTCAGGTTGTTTATATACTACATTCAGCGTAGTTGCTACCAATTCTAATTTAAAATATGAATCAATCAAAATTGAAACAGAAGGAAATTTAGAAGAGATTGATGGTGTTAAACGATTAACTGAAATTCACCAGAAAATTACTCTAATAGTTCCACCTAAAACTCGTGAGAGAAAAGCCAGAAAGGTACTAGAAATTGCAGAAAAAAGATGTGCATTAGGAAACTCAATTAAATCAAAAATCACTAATGAATATATTATTATTGTAAAGGAATAAATTCATAGCTAAACATAGAAATAAAAACAATAAAGATTTCTAATACTACAACAAATTATTGAAAAAGGGTTAAGTAAAATGAAAGTAATTATAATTGGAGGAAATCCAGCGGGACTAAGTGCAGCAAGTGCTATTCGTAAAGCTCATGCAGACTGGGATATTGATGTTTATGAAAAAGGAGAATATATATCATATGGATCTTGTGGAATTCCCTATTATGTAGCAGATAGTGTGAAAAAACTTGATAAATTAATGACTTTGACACCAGAAATCTTGGAAAAAAAACGTAAAATACCAGTCTATCTTTTTTATGAAGTAATTAATGTTGATTTTGATAAAAAACAAGTTTTAATAAAGAATTTAAAATCTGGAACAGAATTCACGAAAAATTACGATTATCTTGTTATTGCTGTTGGCGGAAAATCAAACATCGAAAAAATTAATATAACTAATGAAATATTGCATCATCCAAGAGTTTTTCGAGTTCATACTTTAGAACATGCCAAGAAGTTAAAACAATTCTTAACCAGAACTCCAATCGAAAATGTTGTGGTAATTGGGAGTGGTTACATCGGATTGGAAATGCTAGAAGCATATGAAGCTCAAGGAGTAAAAAACATTATCCTTATTGGTCCAAGATTAAATTTTGATTCAAAAAGTCAGGAATTTATTCAAAAAGAATTAGAAAAACACCAGATACAAATAAAACTCAAAGTCAGGGTTCAAAATGTTGAAATTATTTCTGAGAACCAACTTAAGGTAATTTTAAATAATGGAGAATCAATTACTACAGACGCTGTTCAGTTATCAATAGGAGTTCTTCCAGCCACAGATATGTTTCGGAATTCAAAATTGGAGATGTTACCAAATGGAGCGATTGTCATTGACGAATATGGTAGGACAAATATAGAAAATGTCTATGCAGCAGGTGATTGTGCAACATCCTATCACACAATTTTGAAAAAAAATATCTACCTACCCTTAGCACCTATAGCAAATAAACAAGGTCGAATTGCAGGAGAACATATTGCTGGAAAACCAACTGATCCATTCGGAGGAGTGGTCGGCACTGCAATTTTTAAGGTATTTGATCTTTATTGTGCGCGTACAGGAATTTCTGAAAATCAAGCGAAATCTGCAGAATTTGATGTTGGGTCCACATTAATTACCAATAATGAAATAGCACACTATTATCCAAATGCTCAAAAAATGTCGATAATGCTTATCTATGATAGAAGCACTCACCACCTATTAGGAGCAGAAATTACTGCACCCAGTCCATTAGGAGCAAAAAAAATTGATGTCTTAGCTACAGCTTTATCAGCTCATATGAAAATTGAAGATATTCAAAAACTTGACTTAAGTTACGCACCTCCATTTGCTCCTGTATGGGATCCTATCCTAATTGCAGCTAATATTGCCCGAAAGAATTTAAAATAATTATTCTGCTATAAGTTGTGAATATTTTTTAATTAATATGTTATTTTATAGCTTCTTATTTCTCTATTTATGAGTTATATTTCCACAATTTGAAATTTTTATAAAATGAAGCAATACGATCAAAGATTCAAAAAAAAAGAGGGCAAAAGAGACTCTAATTGCCCTTGAAAAATAGAGAATGTAATGTATAAAAGAAGCAAACCTGATCAATGCTTTAATTTTAGAGCAATAGGAGATTTGTGTGTTGATTTAAGTGAAGTGCCATTTTTTCCAATTCTTCTTTAGATAATTTGATTAATTTTGAAAAATAATCCTTTCTAAAGAAACGATCTACGAATTGACAATTTACTTGAAATACCAACTTAACTAAATCCTGTTTTCTTAAATGTTTAAGTTCTTCAGCAGAATAGATCAAAAGATTTGTTCTTCTTTTTTGTTTTGCGATTTTTTCTTTTTTATCATCTTTTCCTGACTGAAAATTATCAAAATTTTCAACATATTTTGCTAAATTCTTATGAATTTCAAGATCATCTTCCAGAACTGCACCTTGATTTTTCTGTTTCGGTTTCGACAACACCATAGAATTTCACCTCCATTAATATAGATTGGAATTACTTTAAGAACTGCGAGAAATTGAAAAATTATGACACTTCAATACAATAAAAAATAATTATCATATAATATTGATGAACATCTCAAAATCACAAATAATTACTCTAAATGATTTAGTTCTATATTGAATAAGAAAAGTTATCTCAAAGTGAAAATTATATTTCTTATAATATTATGGATTCTAAAGAATTTCCTAAAATATCTGGAACATATCTATTGTTAATGAAGTTATCTTATTCTCAAAAAATTAAAGTTGGCGCGTTGGGCGAATTGATTTTCAAAGCAGGAATATATATTTATGTGGGATCGGCTTTGAAAGGTCGCTTGTACCACCGATTACTCCGTCATGTGAAACCTGCTACTCAGAAAAAAGTTCATTGGCATATTGATTATTTTGTTCAATGTTCTCCTTCAGTGTTGATAATAGAAAAATTGTTCATTTTTCCCTCGACTGATCGCTATGAATGTGATTTTGCTCAAATATTACAAAACTATGCAGATTGTTCGATTCCTAAATTTGGGAGTTCTGATTGTAGTTGTAATTCCCATTTGTTCTATTTCAATTTTAGAAACGAGTTTTCGCTTCTTTTATAACAAGAAACATATCAACACTCAGTCTATCTTACCCTTATTTAGTCACACCTTAAATGATAGGACTCAAAAAAATAAGTTCAAATATGTTTCACTCCCCTAAATTCAAATGGAATGAACACCTATTTTGTACTATGCCATTTAAATACGAAGAATTAGGTCTTTCAAACACCAAGGCAATGTTTGAAAAAGCATTAAATGAAAGTTATGCAGTTCCTGGATACAATTTTAACAATATGGAACAACTCCAAGCAATTGTTACAGCTTGTGCACAAAGTGGATCTCCAGTGATACTACAAGTTTCAAAAGGTGCTCGTGCTTACGCAAATTCAACTATGTTAATCTATATGGCGCAAGGGGCAGTAAAAATGGTCCGTGAAGAATTAAAATCGGAGATTCCCATCGCCTTACATTTAGATCATGGAGGAGATTTTGAGATTTGTAAATCTTGCATCGATTCAGGATTTTCGAGCGTAATGTATGATGGATCTCACCTACCTTATGAAGAAAATATCAAAATAACAAAACAAGTAGTGGAATATGCTCATGCCCGTGGTGTCTCAGTTGAAGCAGAATTAGGCGTTCTAGCAGGAATTGAAGATGATGTTCATGCAGAAGAGAGCACATACACTGATCCAGATAAGGTCGTTGATTTTGTTAATCGAACAGGATGTGACAGCCTGGCAATTTCAATTGGAACTTCTCATGGTGCATATAAATTTAAAGTTGATCGAGTCGAAGATGTTCCTCCATTACGCATTGACATTTTAAAGGAAATTCAGCAAAAATTGGGCCGCAAGTATCCAATCGTTTTACATGGTTCTTCCTCAGTCCTTCAAGAATATGTTAAAATGATTAATGATAATGGGGGTAATTTGGAGAAAGCCTTTGGTGTTCGCGAAGATCAAATTAGGGAAGCCACTAGATATGGAGTGGCAAAAGTTAACATTGATTCTGATGGTCGGTTGGTTGTTACTGCAATTATCCGAAAAATCTTCAATGAGAAGCCCAAAGTGTTTGATCCACGCAAGTACTTAGGACCAGCTCGAGATGAGTTAATAAAGATGATGAAACGTAAAAATAAGGAAGTATTAGGGTGTGCAGGCGCCTATCCTTCTACAGAATAACTTAAATAAATCATCTACACAAAATAGAATAGATTTGAATTAGTATAAGTTAATATTTTTTTTTCTCTTATAAATTATAATTTTTTAGCTGAGAATTTTTAATTATCGATTTTCATTCCATGAAAATTTTATTTATTTTTTTTCTGAAATATTAACAAAATGATCTATTTTTATTTGATATCTGATAGAAATCGATCAATTCCATCTGAATTTTATCTCTTTCTTAAAAAAATTTAAAAAATTTGATGTAAAGTTATCATAAGATTTTAGTTGTGCAGTATAATAGCAAAACCTAAGTAGAAAAATTGCTTTTTTTACTTAAATAAACTCTCTTTATTTTAAAAAGTGAAAGCAATGTCTAAACAAACATACATTGTAATTGGAGGAGTCGCAGGAGGAGCATCTGCTGCTGTTCGTTTACGTCGTGTGGATGAACATGCAAATATCATCATGATCGAACGTGGAGAATATATTTCATTTGCTAATTGCGGACTTCCTTATCATATTGGAGATGTGATTAAAGATGAAGAAAAATTGTTAGTAGAAACGCCTGACAACTTGCGAAAGAATTTTAATATTGATGTTCGGATTAAAACCGAAGCAATGTCGATAAATCCACTAAAAAAATCAATTCTATTAAAAGATTTGACAAATAATAATGAATATGAAGAACAATATGATAAACTAATTCTCAGCCCTGGAGCACAACCACTTCGACCTCCAATTCCTGGGATCAATGCATCGAATATTTTTACATTACGTAATATTCCAGATATGCGTGCAATTAAAAGATATATTGAAAATAACCACCCAATTCACGCTACAGTTATCGGAGGAGGATTTATTGGCTTAGAAATGGCAGAAAACCTGGCTCACGCAGGATTAAAAGTCACAGTAAATGAACTGGCACCACAAGTAATGGCACCACTTGATCCAGAAATGGCTGCTTATGTACATCAACATTTAAAACAGCATGAAGTTGAATTATATCTTTCTGATGGAGTAAAAGCTTTTGAAAAGGTCTCAGATACTATCATTCGCGTTGAATTGCAAAGTGGAAAAATTATTGAAACCAATATGGTCATTTTGGGTATTGGAGTCAAGCCAGAACGAAAATTGGCGGAAGAAGCAGGATTGACAATTGGTGAGAGAGGAGGGATTCTAGTCAATGAATATCTACAAACATCTGATCCTAATATCTATGCTATAGGCGATGCTATTGAAGTAAAAGATTTAGTTAATAAAAAAAATACATTAATACCTTTAGCTGGACCAGCAAATAAGCAAGGAAGAATCGCAGCGAATAATATTGCAGGTAAAAAAGAAATATACAAAGGAACTCAAGGTACTTCTATTGCAAAAATATTCGATTTAACTATCGCTACTACAGGAAATAATGAAAAAATATTACATCGATTTAACATTCCCTATCGAAAATCATACACCCAAAATTCTTCTCATGCAGGATATTATCCAAATGCAATTCCAATGGCAATAAAACTTCTTTTCTCTCCTGAAAATGGAAAAATATTGGGCTGTCAAATTGTTGGTTATGAAGGAGTAGATAAACGTATTGATGTAATGGCGACAGCACTGAGAATGAACTTAACAGTCTTCGATTTAGAAGAATTGGAACTAGCATATGCACCACCATATTCCAGTGCCAAAGATCCAGTAAATATCGCTGGTTTTGTGGCATCTAACATTTTAAAGGGAGATATGAAGGTATTCTATCCAGAGGATATGAATTCTATTGATATCAATAAAGTTATTCTGTTAGATATTAGGACAAATGAAGAAGTAAAACTTGGTGCAATTCCAGAGTCTCTCCACATTCCTTTAGATGAACTTAGAGATCGAATAAACGAATTGGATAAAAATAAGGAAATTTGGGTCTATTGTCAAGCAGGTCAAAGAGGGTATTATGCCGCTCGAATTCTCGTTCAAAATGGATTTCAAGTTAAAAATTTAAGTGGTGGATATAAAGCTTATAAAATTATCCAAGAAAAACAATCAAATGAAGGAATTTTTGATGATCTCAGTATTCATGTAGATGATGTTATTCATGCAGTACAAACACAAGTTAGTAGTTCAGATGAAATTCCTGATTCTCAAAGCTCCATTGAAATTGATGCATGTGGGCTTGCCTGTCCTGGGCCAATTATGAGAGTAGCAGAACATATTAAAAGTTTAAATACAGGCGAAGTTTTGAAGGTCATAGCCACAGATCCTGGGTTTTATAATGATATTAAAATTTGGGCAGAAACAACTCAAAATAAGTTATTGAAAATTGATAGAGAAGCAGGAAAAATAACAGCGTTTTTGAAAAAAGAAATTCCAAAACAGAAATCTGCAATTCCATCATCCAGTTTTGATTTTCCTGATGCAAAGAATATGATCGTTTTTAGTAGTGATCTTGATAAAGCAATTGCTTCATTTATTATTGCCAACGGTGCAGTAGCCATGGGAAAGGAAGTAAATATGTTTTTCACCTTTTGGGGATTAAATATACTGCGTAAACCAAAAAAAGTACGGGTAAAAAAATCATTTATTGGAAAACTCTTTGGTAAAATGATGCCACGCGGTTCAGATAAATTATCCCTTTCTCAAATGAATATGGGTGGATTAGGAACAAAACTCATTAAGTCCTTAATGAAATCCCAAAATATTGCATCTTTACGAGAATTAATTCAATCTGCTCAAAAGAATGGAGTTAAATTAATCGCTTGTCAAATGACCATGGATTTAATGGGAATTAAAAAAGAAGAACTTATAGATGGAGTAGAAATTGGTGGTGTTGCAACAATGTTAGGTGCTTCTGATCGTTCTAATATGACATTGTTTATTTAAACTAATTTACACACACCTTTTATAAATAAATTGGAAATTTGATTTGTTCTTTTTTTTTTCTTCTATTGTTTAATTATCTCGATTTAAATTTATAATTCATAATAAATCGATCATATTCAGAGAAGATCAAAATAGTGTGCATTTTCTAATTTGAAAAAATAATAGAATAAATTATAAAAATACAGTGGAGCTGTAAAAAGGAACCACTTTGTAAATCTATCATCACACATCCATAGCTCTTGTGGGAGAACTTCACACATTCTCCCACCCATTTTCCACTTTTTTAATTTTTGGCGTTTTTTTTTAATTTTTTTTTTATTTAAAATAGATAGCATTATATTTTATTCTAATTACTAACACTTATCCGCACTTCTATTAATAATGTCCATGGAGGCGAATTTCGCGCTGTGGAAAAGGAATTCGTCTTTTTGTATATGGATCAATAAAAGGGGTTATTTTATCAAAAATTACATAGAGTCCTAGCTCGACATGCTGATTTTCTTCATCCATATTCAAAATATCTACATATACTCTGCCCCCATAAATTGCAGGGATAATTTGTTCCATACTTCTTTCAATAATTCCAGCTATAATATAATAATGAGCAAACCCATTTCCCTGAACTTTTGATGTTTGTACATAACCACCTTGAAAACTGACAACAGCAGCAAGATTAGTGTTTTCATTAGGAAATCCATTTGCATCTAAGGAAAAACTTGTTGTAAATTGCTCTACTGAACTGGCTTCGTCTACTAATTTCATACCAAATTCAAGAATATCTTGTAAAAAATGAGTTTTTTGTTTTAATTCTTCTAAATCTAATTTAGTAGATTCCTTCATACGGGGTGAAATCCATTTACCTAATTCTTTGAAATTTGACCTCCCTATTTCAGTTTTTATATCCCATAAATTTCCCCCAATATGACACAGTCCTTGTAATAGAGCTTGGTATTGATATCCTAAAATAGTCTGTGGTTTTAGAGGAGTTGTTAAAACCCACAATTTATTAGATTGTTTTCGAACTAAATCGTTTTCTACAAGAATATCCAAATATCGATAAACAGAATTCCTCGAAACCCCTAAAAGTTCGGTAAGTTGGCCAATTCGGAGTCCATCAGGATTCCTTTCTAAAAACCGTAATATTTGAGATTGAATTTGTTCTCCTTTTTTTGTCATCCTATGTCAATAATTATTTATTTAAAGCGAATTAAAAAAGTAATCATTTTTGTTTCAAAAAAAAGCACAAAATTGATCAAAGAAAGTACTATATAAATTTTCTAAAAAGTAAAAGAAACATTTCTCAAAAATCGTTTTCTATAAATGTTTCCAAACATTGATACAAATATTATGGAGAAGAAACAACATTCTCTACAAAAATTGGAAAAGAACATTCCGAAATATTTTTTAGCAATGATATTCCGGAATTTATGGATCTCTATGCCTGTTGGAATTATTTATTTTCAAGATCGTGGATTATCATATCTCCAAATGGGGGTAATTGAATCTATAATAGCAGTTATTGTAATACTCACAGATATTCCCAGTGGTGCATTTGCAGACATATTTGGACGAAAACTATCAACTGGTTTAGGATTCTCTATTTTGGGATTTAGTTTATTTATGATTGCATTTTCAACAGAGTTTTGGGTATATTTTATTGCAGGAATCTTAATTGGATTAAGTGATTCACTTATCTCTGGAGCAGAAAGAGCCCTTTTTTATGATACTCTTAAAGAATTAGGAAGAGAATCACAATATATTAAATATATTGGTAAACGTGATCTTTTTACTGCCTTTTCGATTATTCTATCCTCAATTTTAGGTGGAATATTATATTCAATCAATATTTCACTGCCATTTTATCTGCATGGTTTGGCTAGCTTAATTGCAGCAATATTTATTTTTACCATGATCGAACCAAATGAATCAGAAAGTCAGAAATCAATCGCATCACAATTCCAGTTAATTACACGCTCACTATCTTTCACGTGGAAATCAAAAATTGTGAGATTTCTATTGTTTTTCAATATTTTTGTTCTGATGATTCCCATGGTCTTTGTAAATATTATGGAACAGCCTTATCTTAAGCAATCAGCAGTACCAATAATATATTTTGGTTTAATATTTGCATTTACTCGCGGTGTAATAGGTTTCTTCGGTCCATTACGCTATAAAATTGAACAAAAATTGGGAGAAAAAGGATCTCTTTTCCTAATTACTGGAGTCTTTGCAGTCATGTTCTTGCTAATGGCTATTTTCATGCAACCATTTAGTGTAATTTTCTTATTCATTTTATTCTTTACAAGAGATTATACATGGACAGTTTTGGATAAATACACCAATGATCATATCCCATCAAACAAGCGGGCAACTGTATTATCGATTATTAATTTTGCATTAAATTTGGTGTATAGTGGCTTAGCACTCTTAATCGGACTTGGTTTGGATGGGTTATACATATTTGGATTGTCTCCTATGCAGTCATTACTGATAGCGTTTACCCTATACTTTAGTGTTATCATTATACCTTGGTTACTCAAAAGCTATTCAATTAATGATACTGAAAGTTCAAAAAAGCAACTAAAAGAAGAGATTAAAAATTAAAAAATTGTCACAACACCGAGAGATTAGTTATAAAGATCAAAATATCTCCCTTTTTTCATTTATTCTAAGAATTATATGATTTAAATTCCTTAATTATACTTTTTATAATCTGATACATTTTTTCCACACTGTGAATATTCACACGTTCATCAGGAGAATGTGGATTACGAATATCCGGTCCAATTGCAACCATTTTCATCCCTGGAATTTTAGCTCCAATCAATCCAGTTTCTAATCCCCCATGTACTGCGCCAACTTCCACTTCTTTACCAAGTTCCTGCATATATATCTTCTTTACATAAGCCAAAAATGAACTCTGAGGATCAGGGTTCCATCCAGGATAAGCCTTCTCTCGGATAAAATGCCATTTTGTAATTAAAGCCAATTGTTCGAGTTGATCTCGAATCCATTCAAGATCTGCTTGCACTGAACTTCTGCTGGATAAGTGGAATATAATTCCAGAATCTGTAGTTTTAACAATTGCAAAATTATTTGATGTTTCTGTCAAACCTGGAATTGTTGGTGAAAGGACAATTGCTTGACTGGGAATTAAATTTCCAGTTGTAATAATTAAAGCACTTTCTTCAGGTGAAAAATAGGGTTCAAGTTTAGTTGATGCTATAGTTATTGAAAGATTTGGTTCATATGGATTTTCACCTTGTTGATAATAGCTGAAAAGAGCATTTTTTTCATCAATTAAAATTTGGTTCATTTGATCTTCATATTCATTTTGAATCCCAAATACAATTTTTGAATTGCGTGTAATTGCATTATGTTTTGTGCCGCCATTCCATTTAGATATTACAAATGGGATTTTAGCAATAATGAGTTTGCTTAACATCCGTGCAACTAATTTATTGGCATTCGCCCTAGGTAAATGAATATCACCTCCTGAATGACCACCAACTAATCCACTGATATTTAGGGTGAAGAATGCATTAAATTTAGAAAAATCTGACAAAGTTGGAAGTTTTTTCTCTAATTTTGAATCTCCACCACCTGCTGACCCAATAGTTATAACGCCCAATTCTTCAGAATCAACATTTAACATTGCTCGACTTTTAATTTGGAATTTTTCAACATCCAATTCGAAAGCACCAGTTAAACCAGTTTCTTCATCCACTGTAATCAATATTTCCAAGGGTCCATGTTGAAAATCAGGGTCAGGATCGATTAGAAGAGCAAGAGCCATTGAAACCCCAATTCCATTATCTGCACCTAAAGAAGTCCCATGAGCTGTAATCCATTTTCCATTGGATTCGATTTCGGGAGTGATGGAATGGGTTTGAAAATTAAAGGGCTCATTGGAAACACAAACCATATCCATGTGTCCTTGTAAAAGCAAGGGTTGAATATTTTCATATCCTGGTGATGCAGGAACAGAAATAAAGAGATTCCCAATCTTATCTTCATTAATAATAATTGCGGGGTTTTTGGATTTTGCAACTGAATCAATCCAATCTTTTATTTTTTTACGAATTGGTCCTTCATGTTTTGATTCGTGAGGAGTTGCTAAAAAAATATTCTCAAAAATATCCCATACAATTTGTGGATTTAAGTGTTCTAGTACCATATTAGAATATAAGTGCCTATAGTTTAAGAGGGGATCCGTTCAAGTGCAAGGAGAAATTCATCCATATTAGGAATGATTATTTTATTCCTTTTAATTAGAAATGGTAATCTTTCTTTCCAAACAACTAAACGTTTCATTAGACCAATTTCAGTTAACTGTAAATAATTAGCCATAGTATTGATAGAAATTGGATTATTCATCTGTAAAATTAAGCAAAAACGATCAAAAATTTTCCGTTCTGATGATTTTGACTCTTTTTTCCGATATTCTTCCCTAAAATTCTTAGGTTTTTTCTGAAATCTTGACAAATTATGATATTTTTGATGTACAAATATCCGGGCCATGAGAAATCCACTTAAAAAACCAAAAACATGCGCCCAATTATCTAATGAACTTAAAATACGATAAATTACAAAAATTATCCCAAAAATGTACATATAATAATTAGATCGTGGAATTTTGACAAATGCAGCAGCCATTAAACCATAAATAGCACCAGAACTTCCTAATCCATAGATCGGATAATAGACACCTTGAGAGATGAGAAGATAATAAAAAAATGAAAAAATTGATCCAATTAAACCAGAAATCAAGTAAATAAGAAGAAATTGCCATTTGGGATAATTATTCTCGACAAATATTCCAAAAATGAATAAAGAAATCATATTAAAAATCAAATGGGATATATCAGCATGAATAAAGATAGATGTAAATAATCCCCATAATTCTTGACCATTAACGATAAGGTGATTTGATTGAGCTAACAATAATACAACATTTGAACCTAAAATGAGATTTACAATAATAAAAATCAAAATATTTATAATAATAAGAGAGAAGGTAAATTGTGCATTTTTCATAGATTCTTCTGAAATTTCGATAGCCATTTTTTTTCAAATCCTTAAGTATTTTTCTTTAAATTTTGATATACAGTCTTTTCTCGTTTGTAGACGAAAAAACCTGATATAATGCTGAGAACTCCTATTAAAAAGGTTCCCCATTTTACCCAAAGATGATTAAGATAACCATCTAATTGTAGTTCATTTAAAATTTCTGGTCTTAATAGATTAATCGTATATAATCCAAAAAATAATACAATTCCAATAACAATGATAAATAATAAAGAAATAAGTGAAGAAAATTCATTTTCAATTTGAAAAATCTTCTCTTTTTTAGTGGTTTTTAAATTTCCTTCTTGAATATCTTGAATATATCTTTTTTTTTGAAAATCTGGCTTTAAATATTGAAAATAATATAGTAACGGAACAATAAGAAAGAATAAATAATGAATTTGCCCATAATTAGTTGAGAGAGTAAAAAGAATAATAGACAAAATTTGATACTTAATAATTGTAATCGCAAGCTTGTTGTTGGTTTCTTTCTTAAATAATATTATAATGCAATAAATACCTAAAACTATTATTACACCCAAGCGAAAATAATTGCCAATTTGGATCACCCCATTACTCCATACATATAAAAGATGAGGAATGGAAAAAATGGACCATTTATCAAGATCATTTCCGCAGTTTTCACACTTTATATAAGGCATTCTAGAGGTATAGAAAAATAGACTATCAATGGTTCCAGAGGGAAACTGCCAGAAAATGAAAAAACACAAGATTAAAAACGCAGGAATACAACCAATAACAAATTTTAAAGTATCATTCCAATTCTGTTTTAGGTAATAAATTCCAAAAATGGGAACAAATAAGAGAACTATTTGATAACTTAATGCTGCGCTCATCAAGAAAAAACCTGTTATTAATGGATTTTTTCTATAAATAAAAGCTAATGTACTTAAAAATATGGGAGCATAAATAAAAACAGAAATTACTGTGGTTCCTAAAGGAATCAACCAAAAAAACAAGCCTCCATAATATAATAAACGATTTTTATGAGAATCTTTATCAGTAATGGATAAAGTTGAATTAACTTGAAAATATAAATCTTGAGAACCTATACGGGAAAGAATTTCTGCAATGCCAAAACTGTATAAATTAATCATAACAGCCATTCCAATCCATAAATCATGATACCAAATAGGGAGTAACATTGCGGGTAAATATATAAAAAAAATCATAGGTCCATAATTAAAAGGTTGACTGAATGTTCCAGTTCCCCATGGAAGTTCATAGATAAAAGAATATGGATTTTTACCATCCAATAAATGAAGAAAAGCTTTATAGATAATTAATGATGCATCGTTATAGTGATTTTCTTCGTTTAATTGGATAAAAAATAATAGCATAATAAATCGAAAACCCAATCCTACTAAAAAATAATCCTTTCGCATGCACTTCTTACTCCTAATAAATGCAATTCGGTTAAGATTATGAATCTATCGAAAAAGAAAAAAAAAATAAAAATCTTCCAAAATCAATTAATGAAGATTTTTAGCAGGAATTACGGGAATATTATGTTTTATTAATGCATTGGCGGTTTTTACAATTGCTTCATGTTTGTCTAAATAGTTTCTAAGCAATTTGTCCATCAAGTTTTGCTTGAGAACATCTTCCTTATCCATAAAATAATCTAAAATATCTGATGGATGCTCACGTTTCTCATCAATCTCAGGATCAGCACCTTCATGTTTTGCACTAATATTTTTAACTTTTGCAGCAACTTCTACAAGCTCATCACGGCGATTGTAGGGTTGGCGAACAATTGATTTATAGGTTTCTGTAATATGATGTTCGAAACGAACTACATCTTCCAATCCAAAGGCTTTTCTTGGAATGGCACTAAGTTCAATGGTTTCATTATTCACAGAATTAGAGAAATTAAATCCGATTAACGAGGTGGTTCCATCTTCGCGACTGAAAAGTTTGGCTGTCATTAACGTCCAAAGTACGCTGTATGGATTATCATTCCCCATGTACACTGAAATTTTAAATTCTATATCCACACCAATCTTATGTAAGAAATATCCCAATAATACTGTTCCAGGATTTATGTTTAATACTTGCCTAACACCATATGTGGTATAATAATAAAGAAATTCATCAATCCATTTAATTGGATAATCATTAGGTTGTCCAACACCTCCAAAATAGCCCGTAATTGTTTCGGGGCCCCCTAAATGGACATTTGATCCATCTGTACCTTTAGTATCAAGAGTCTCGACATATGATGCACCAATTATATTCATTGCAGCGGCTACAGCGAGAATATCATCATCTGATTCTTGTTCTTTCATTTTTCGTACACGAATAATTCGACCAGGCATTAACTCTTGATTTGCGATGGCTTGTTTAGCCTGCTCGATTAAAAAAGGAAAATACTGCAATGCACTCAATTCTAAGGTGACTGCGAAATCTTTTTTAATCAAATCAGGATTATAATTATTCCCAAGAATTTTTTTATAATATTCTTCCAATTTAATAAACTTTCCTGAATCACGCTGTTCAATTAACCATTCTAAATCTTTTACATATGGAGAATTTTTTGCTTTTAACTGCTCCATTAAATGATCTAATTGACGCGCTTTGGCGGCTTTTTCATTAATTGCTTCAGGACCCCCATATTTTTCCACTACGTCTAAAAATTTTCGGATTAATGGATTTGTAGGATCCAGCAAAAAATCATTGATTGTTCTAACGCTTTCTTCTGAAATTCGTAATTTGTTCTGTAAACTCATTTTTTTCACCTCATTAAAAAAAAAACTTATTCGCACTTACATAATATAACCTTTTTTAGGATAATAGGGACTATTCTTTAGAATTTTATCTACTTTTAGCAAAGTATCTTCAGAGAGATTTTCTCCAGCATGTGTTAAGGGTCTTTCGGCTTTTAACCATTCATTTCCATATGCAAATATATGGTCCAATAACTTATTTGAATTTGTAAAGGCATTCCCAAATGGAATTTTAGCTGCGATTTCAAAAACTTTATTTATTACTTGTGTTAAAGAAATAGACTCTGCCTCTGCTTTAGATATTTCCCCAGATAATATATTATCTACAATAAGTCTCAGTTCTTTTGCAAAAGTATTTCCGGTACTTAATAAGAATCCATCATAGACGCCTCCAGATGCTTTTAAATGCTTATGATAATCAGCTTCTGCACCTCGTAAAAGGACAACACCATGATAATCTAGTCCAGCATTTGCCACCTTATCCTGGCCGCTTGAATCTTTCATCATGTAAAAGTTAGGATATTTAGCAGCTAACTCACTTATCAAGGTGGGACTTAATTCATTTTCTGTGATTTGGGGAAGTTGATAAAGAACAATTGGATAGTTTTTTTCTAATATAGGAATTATTACCTTACTTATTTCATCTTGGGATAAATCCTTCCCTTTTGGAGCACATAAAACGAATCCCTTAAATCGAGATGGTGTATATTGATCGATATCTGTTTTTATATTATTTTCATGCAAAAACTGAATCGCATAATCCAAAAACTTCTGCATTTCTTCGGGTTCGGTTCGTAACAAACCAATTAAAACGTTAATTTCGCATTTTGGTGTGAAATCTTTGAAAATAAATTGCAGAATTTGCTTATATTCTTCAAAATTAATCTCCCATCCATCCCCTGTACTCCCTGGAATTAAAAAAGAATTTATATAAGGTGCGATATGATTGATATGTTTCTTCATTCGCTCAAAATCAATACTTTTATCAGATTGATAATGAGTCAATGGAGGACACCATAACGGGGGAATTCCAGTAGGAAAAAGTTTTTGAATATATTCCTTTCGTTTCAGATCAAAATTCGACATTTGTTTAATTTTTGAATTAATTGTTTAAAAATTTTGAGGAATCTTGATCTCTTGCTCACTTTAATAATATGAAGGAATTTTGTAGGAAATATTAATAATAAATTTAAATCACAAACTTTTTTGTAATTGTCTCCTTTTTTATTTTGTATTTTTACTATTATATGCCTGTAAATAAGAAAATTTTGAGGATATTTGGAATGTTCCCCCACAAATTCAATCTTCCACAAGAAGATATTTATCCTAACGAAAAGGAAGAATTAATTGTTGAAAATAAAAGCACTTCTCAATCTTTAGAAATTGAAATTTTGACTGGTCTTTGGACAAAAAACAAAGTATTAATAGATAATTCACCAACTGCACAAATATTACATGAAAAAAATTATTTTGGCGAACTTTTACCAGATAATAGATTGGAATTAAGTATAATTGAAGCATTGCTACTTGTTGAACGAAATCGACTAAAAATTCATACAAACGATGGAAATCAGATTCGTAGCGATCAAATACTTACTAAAATTGCAGAAGATGATCCACAAATCTGGATCCGATATTTAGTATATCGAGATCTACGTCAACGAGGTTATATTGTGCGATTGGGTTATGGAGATGATATACATTTTAGAATATTTCCCCGAGGTGCAAATCCCCAAACTGATATTGCAAAGTACTTTATTTTCATTTTAGAAGAAGATAATGCAGTTCGATTAGATTTATTAGATAAAATAACAAAACAATCAATTAATTCTCGTAAAATTTTAATTCTTGCAACAGTAGATCGTTTAGGAGATATAACATATTATCAATTAGAACAATTCAGCCTTTCTCTAAATAAAAATAAAGAATTAAACTGGTAATTAAAAATTAAAGAAATAAAAAACAAGAAACAAAGTGAAATATTATGCCTTATACATTTTTACCTGATACTTCTGTTATTTACAATCGAAAAATCATCGATTTAATTCAAAATGGAACTTTACAAGAATATATACCTATTGAAAAAGAAAGAGTTACTGAAGTTCAGAAATTAACTATAATTCTTTCTCGAATTATGTTAGCTGAAGTTGAAAATCAAGCAAATCAGACAAAACCTCAAGAAAATGTAGGTTTAGAAGTAATTCAAGAATTATATGCTTTATCAAAAAAAGGACTAATTCAACTTGAAACATTTGGAAATCGACCAACATTAGAACAAATTAAACTTAATCCAGGTGGTGAATTGGATGCTCAAATTAGGAAAGATGCGTTTGATGTAAAAGCCATCTTAATAACTGCTGATGAAGTCCAATCCTCCATTGCTTTAGTCCAAGGAGTAGATGTTCTTTTTACCATGAACATTCCAGAAATTCAAGAAGAAATTCATTCTGACTTAAGTAATGCAGTTATTGAAGACTTTTTTGATGATCATACTATGTCAGTTCATCTTCGAGGACATTGTTTACCAATGGCCAAACGGGGTCGACCTGGTGATTGGAAACTTGAAGCGATATCAGACACACCTATGGAACCATTTACAATCGCAGAAATTGCAAATAGAATTATTCGTAAAGCAAAAAATGATGAAAAATCATTTATTGAACGAAATGAATCAGGAGTAACTGTTATTCAATTAAGAAAATTCCGAATTGTGATTTGTCGTCCACCATTTAGCAATTCTTATGAAATTACAGCTGTAAAACCTCTGGTTAATCTATCATTAGAAGATTATAATCTTCCTCAAAAGGTTTATGATCGCTTAGAAATTGCAGAGGGTATTCTTGTTGCTGGAAATCCTGGAGCAGGAAAAAGTACATTTATTGCAGCACTTTCGAAATATTACTTGAAAAAAAATAAGTTAGTTAAAACTCTTGAAAGTGTTCGAGATTTAGATGTTCCACCAGAGGTCTCCCAATATGGTCCTTTAAATGGAAGTTTAGAACAAACTTCTGATATAATCTTATTAATTCGTCCAGATTTTACTATATTTGATGAAGTGCGAGTAGAATCAGATTTCAAGATTTTTGCAGATATGCGCTTAGCTGGAATCGGATTGGTAGGTGTTGTTCACGCTTCTCGTCCAGTAGATGCCGTACAAAGATTTATTCGACGGGTTGAATTGGGAGTTATTCCAAATATCATAGATACTATCATTTTTATAGATGCTGGGAGGGTTGTTCAGATTTTATGTTTAGAAATGACTGTGAAAAAACCGAGTGGCTTTGCTGATAGAGATCTTTCCCGACCTGTAATAGAAGTGCGAAATTTCCTGTCAAATGAACTATATTATGAAATTTATGCCTTTGGTTCTGATGTAATTGTAGCCCCAGTAGGTGCAAAGAAAAAACGAAATAATTATTCTAAAAGGGAAGTTTACGAACCATTAGAAGGTCAAAGTGGGCGAAATTGGAAAAAAAATTATAACGATGATATGATTCCTTGTGATATTTATCGAAGAAAAAAAGCGTATATTCTTTCAGTTGATCCCTCACTTGCGAATCAATATGTGAATTTTTATGCAAATGATAAATTATTGTTTTCTGCAACACTAAATAAGCAAGGAGATCTATCCATTCGCAACAATAGTCCAGTTTATTCAAAAATAATTTCATTATTAAAAAAAAATAGAAATTTATATGCATCAAGAAATTAAGCGATTAAGAGAATCAAGATCCTCCTTTTTTTTCATTTCCTATTAATTGATCTCTTTTTAATTTTGCAGTGCGTAATCCAATTATTAGAAACCATATGTACATTCCTAAAAATACAAGAGTTGCAATGAAAACAATTATTGCAAATTTAAACCGATCAATAAAAACAAGTACTGGAAGAATACAGAAATTTATGCTTAAAAATAAATATATCCACTTTAAAAACCCAGACTTCTTTCGATAGGTCTTTCCGAATAAAATATGATCAGTAACGTTAGTCCAAGCGAAAAATATGACAATTACTGGCATCATCCAATAAATAATGCGATTATAGAGGGTTACTTCTTGATTTATCGCCCATGCAAAATAATCACTCAACATAATTAAGCACAAGGCACTTGCTGTCATTGGAATAGGCATGCCTTGATAAACTTCACTATTCTCAGAAATATTAAACCAAGCCAATCGAACAATTCCTGCAGAAATTAGCAAAAAACCAGGAATTATTATTAACCAGACAGAATATTCAGGAACAATGATAACAACATCAGGTTCTGTATAATTCATAATTAAAATAACAGTTGGTGCAACCCCAAAAACAATAGCATCGCTTAGTGAATCTATTTCTATTCCAAACTTGTTGAATTGCTGTGTTTTACGAGCGATAAATCCATCAAAAAGATCTGCAATAACCCCGAGAAAAATCATGAACATTGCACCCCTATATGCTCTATAGGGAGATATTGAAAGATAGATCGCTAAAGTGCCACATAATGTTCCTAGCAAGGTTGCATAATCTTTAAGCTTCAGATTTTTTAGCATGTATTTCTTTGATTTTTATTCCATTAAAAAATTAGCTTCTTTTTTTTCATAAAAATAAGGTGAATATACAAAATGCAAAGCCTTAAAATTATAAACTTTCTTTTTTTTTTTAATTAATATAAAAATCAATAAATTACTGAAAGCTTTTGGGATTTAAATGTTAATAAAACGAATAAAAAAAGCCATACTTTCATCGTTAATAAGTATTTTTCTAATTTATATTACACTTATTATCATTCAATACAAACTTTGGCTTCCACTATTATATATTTTTTTAGGAGTAGTACTATTACAATTTCTTTTCATAATTTTCAGCCGTTTTTATATTATTGATATATTTTTATTGCGATTTTCTCTTTTTTTATTTCCATATTCATGGTATCGTAATTTTATTTTAGCAAAAAAATTTGGATTAGTCTCAAAAAAGAACATTATTCACTCTAAATTTCATGAAATTTACACTCAAAAGCTCGATTATATGCCATTAGTGATAAAAATCATATCCAAAGATCCTTTTCTCTTTGAACAATTACCCCCTTATGCCCAGAAATTATTTGAATACTGCAAACAGCAAAATTATAACTTTAATTCACTTCAAAAAGTTTATGGATATTATTTAAAACCACCAATTGAAATAGCATCTCGACTTGGAAAGGGAGAAAAAATAGAAAATTATGAGAAAGAGCGTTTAATTTATGAATCCTCCCTTCAAGAACGACTATTAATTGAGAATAATCTTCCAAGAACGAATCCAATTTTAAGAGAAATCAATAAACAACAACAAATTACACTTGACAGTGGGTTTTCAATTATTAAATAATACATTCATTAATCTAAATTTAAAATTAATCTACTGAAGAATTATGACCCCAAATAGTTATCAGATTATTCTTAAAAATTTCCCACACAAACCAATAATAGAATTAGTATTAGGAGATATAACAAATCTAAAATTGGATGTTATTGTAAACGCAGCAAATGAACAGTTAAGATTAGGAGCAGGTGTAGCAGGAGCAATTAGAAGAAAGGGAGGGATAAAAATTCAAGAAGAATGCATTCACATTGGATATACTCCTGTAGGTGAAGTAGCAGTAACTTCTGCAGGGAAATTAAAAGAAATTAAATTTGTATTTCATGCAGTTGGCCCAAGATATCATTCTTATTCACCAAAAGAAGCGGATAAATTATTGCGAAATACAATATCAAATTCTCTTAAAAAATTAATTGAACTTAACCTTACATCAATTGCTTTTCCGGCAATTTCTACGGGCATATTCGCATTTCCTTTAAAGAGAGCGGCTAAAAATATGATTACAGAAATTTTTGATCATTTAACTAATTCTTCAAAACATCTACATGTTTATTTATGCTTATTCACACAAGAAAGTTATTCAGTATTTTATCAAGTACTTCAGGATAAGTTAATAGAAAATTGAAATTTTTCTTAGATTTTTTCGAAAAATGTTTCAAAAATTTCTAAAGAAAAGTATTTTTTATAAGAGCAACATACGAATTATATATTGATTATTCTTTAGATGAGGAGAAACGAATGAATTTAGATTCAGATTATAGGGATTTCCGAGTATTTCAATTGACGCACGAAGGCGATAAGGAAGAATTGGATATTCCGATGGAAGAAGTGTCCAGTTTATTTACAAGTGAAGGAGTATTTTTACTAGTTCGCTATGATATCCGCAGAATTTTTATATGGAAGGGTCCAAAATCTCCAGTCCGTCAAAGATTTATCTCTTCTCGGGTAGGAAGTAAAATTCAAGAAGAATCAGCAAAATTAGGAATGCATTTAAAAATTGTAAGTGTAGATGCTGGTGACGAACCGATTGAGTTCTTACGAGCGTTTAATATCAATTCTTATGAAGTTTCTGAAGAAGAAAAACCTGAAGATATGTATTATCTACGCAATGAAGAACGAAGAAAACTAGAAGAAGAACAATTATTGCAAGGAAAAAACACTAAAAAGAAAGAAAAAGAAGAATATTGGAGCCCAATTCTTGAAGAGCAAAAGCAATTAGAAAAAGTCCAGAAAGCCAAACAAAAAGTAGCAGCAAAAGGAACTCAAAACTTCACTTCATCAAAAAGTAGTTCAATATCACCTTATAACAAAACAATAATTTCCAATCCTATTCCAAGAAAAAGACATGTCTCTCCATCATATTCACCTAAAACATATTCATCATCCAAATTTTCTAAAGAAATTGAAAAAGAAATCTTAGATTTAATACTTGAATCCACTCCTCCCGAAAATTTAACTCGAATGAACATCATTATAGGAAACTCAGTTTATGCGCCAAAACGAATGATTTCAACTCTTTTCGGTAAAGAAGTCGAAGAAATTCAATGGTCTAAGATGGAGAATATTCCAGACGGAAATATCGATATTGAATCAAATTTACTAAGAATTTATTGTAAAAACAATGAAGTACAAGGTATCGAAATTTACCAAAAGGGGAAAAAATCAAACGATGAAAAGAAAGAGAAGGAAAATTCCAAAAAAAAACGTGAATTAAAGAAGATTCCATCTGCTTAATCTATTCGTATAATTTTATCAATTGATACAGAAAGAAACCATAAAAAATTGAAAATACTTAAATCAAAATAAATAACCTTTTTTTGTTTCCTTTTCTTAATTTTCAACCATGAATTCCGAAGTAGTTAAACGTTTTCTTAAATACGTATCAATTCATACAACCAGCCAAGAAGGAATTGATAAAATCCCCAGTACGGATCGTCAATTCAATTTGGGAAAAGTTTTAGTAGATGAAATTAAAAATTTAGGATATTCTGATGTGAAGTTAACTGAAAAAGGAGTCGTAATTGCAACAATTCCAAGCAATTTATCAAATGAAATAGCTCAAAAAATTCCAATTATATGTTTTAATTCTCATATGGATACTTCATCTGCAGCACCAGGTGAAAATGTTCACCCAAGGATCGTCAAATTTACTGGAGAACCCATTTACTTAGAAAATAATCCGGAATTATCCATTAGTATTGAAGAAATTCCCGATTTATCCCGCTTTATTAATTCAGAATTGATTGTTACTGATGGAACGACTTTACTTGGCGCGGATGATAAGGCGGGAATTGCTGAAATTATGACAGCGCTATCATTTCTCTCAAAACATTCAGAGATCAAACATGGAACGATAAAAATAGTGTTTACTCCAGATGAAGAAGTTGGAAAAGGTGCAGATTCCATTTCTGTCTCAGAAATTGGTGCAAAATATGGATATACAATTGATGGAGGCAAAATGGGGGGAATTGAAATAGAAAATTTCAATGCAGCCAGTGGAAAAATAATAGTAAAAGGTTATAATGTTCACCCAGGTTCCGCCTATGGAAAAATGAAAAACAGCATGCATTTAGTACCTGAATTATTAGCACTTTTCCCCCTCGATCAAGCACCTGAAACAACAAAAGATTATGAACCATATTACTATCCTATTCACCTTCAATCTTCTACCGATGAAACAAAATTAATGTTTATTCTAAGAAATTTTGATGAACAAGATTTAGAACGGCAAATAAATCATATTAAAGAAGGAGTAAGGAAAATTCAATCAAATCATCCTGATTTTCCCATTGAAGTGAAAATTAAGAAATCTTATCGAAATATGAAAGTAATTCTTGATCAATACCCAGAAGTGGTTCAAATTGCCAAAGAAGCGATTCAACTTGCAGATTTAGAAGTTATTGAAGAACCAATTCGGGGAGGAACCGATGGAGCACGTTTTTCATTCGAAGGAATGCCTACACCCAATATTTTTACAGGTGGATATAATTTTCATAGTAAAAAAGAGTTTATTCCTATCATGGCTATGGAAAAAGCAGTGCAGGTAATATTGAATATAATTAAGTTGTATGTTGAAAAATACTCGTAAAATGCCTTTTTTCATCAATTCTTTTAATTTTTCAAAAAAAAATACTTTCTTTTTTATTTTTTAGTCTCAACTTGTATAGAGAGGTTGAGAATAAGAAGATGAATTAGAACTTAAAGATTTATTAATTTCTTCAAATTGATTTTGGATCCAAGCCATCATAACTTCACAGTCTTGTTTTTTTTCGGTTAATTCTGGAGTTGCTCCGAAAAATTCAATTTGATAAGTTAAATTGGCTAATTTTTTCTTCATTTCTTCTAATTCGGCAGAAAATCCATCTAATAGATAATGTAACTCTTGTTCTCTTTGCTCTGCAGCTTTAGCCATCTTTTTTTTTAGAAATGTTTTCATTGAAAATACACCTAACAATAATCAATAAAAAAATGTAATCTATTTAAGATTTCCAATTCGAATTTTTCTAATATTCAGAAAAAAGAGACAATTTTTGTTCAAATAGTCATTTAATTAAAGATCGAAATATTTAAGAAAAAAGTTAATGGGTTAATATTAAAATCTCTTAACTAACGACATTATTTATTTTAACTCTTATATTTTGTATCTCTCTTAGAAATCCTATTGGAAATAATTCCTTAAAATGTATATAAATAAAAAAAATATCATAAAAAAAAAGGAAATTGACTAATTTATTGCTCTTCTACTTGTCGAAAAAAATATATAATAAAAGCCATTCCCCCCATAATTATAAGATAAACGCTTAATCCAATTAGTGCACTTCCAACACTGGGAGTATACCAAATATATGTAGTCAACCCTTCTATTTCCATTGATGAAAAACGAGGATCTGGCATAGATAAAATAGAAGAAATGATATTTCCATAATAATCTAAAAGAAATAATGGTTCAACATCAGTTGTTAGAGATATAATAGAATTAATAATTGGAAATGCAATGATAATTATTAATAGGCTTATGATTACAGCACCACTTGTTCTTTTTGCAACAGCACTAAAAAGAACACAGAATGCAAGGAGATCAACAAAATAAAAAAGTGCAAATCCTAAACTTTTCCAAAATTCAATTGGAATCAAATGAAATTCAAAATAAATCGGGATAAGGACCAACCAATAATAAAAGATGATAATGATTCCCCCTTGGAAGAACCGACTCAAAAATCTACCTAAAAAGAGCCGATCTTTTGATATTTTTGGAAAAATAATATTACCTGTTTGTTCTTGAAAATCTATAACAATCATGTCAGAACCATAACTAACAGCGAGAATTAAGATAAACAATCGAATAAAAGAAAAATAGTTAAAAATGTATGATTCTACTGTAGGAAAAGCATTAGATTTATTATTCAACTGCCATAAACCTAAAAATAAAGATAAAATGAATATCCCTAATGCCACAATAGCTAAAATCATCATTTTTCGAATATTTAATTGAATTTCAAAATATATTGTATCAATTATTTGGGTAAGGCGTTTTTGACGGCTATAGATACGATCTTGCTCTTTTTGTAATTCAAATACCATTTATAGAATCGCCTCCACTTTAATTGCCATTTTCTGCTCTTGTAAAGCTTGATTTTCGCTTTTTGAAATGTAATCAAGGTATAAAGATTCTAACAATCCTGCTTTAGGAACAGAAAATTCAAGGACTTTAATATCATTCTCAATTAATAATTTCAAGATTTGATGCTGTTTATTTGGATTTCCATCGAAATTGATTGTATAATAGGATCCATCATCATAATATGAAATAGAATTAGCTGCAATAAAATTCTGTAAAATTTTATATAATTTTGTAATTAACGTAGAACCTATTTCATTGGCATTTAAAACTTCTAAATGAATTTTACTACTTTGAGCTTGTTGTTCTAGATTCTCTAAAGTATCGCATGCAATAATTCTTCCATGAGAAATTATCGCAATGCGGTCAGCAACCTCACTGATTTCATATAATAGATGACTACTAAGGAAAACAGTTTTTCCCATTTCTTTCAATTTTAATATTAAATCTCGTACTTCTATTCTAACCGCAGGATCTAATCCAGTATAAGGTTCATCAAAGATAAGAATATCTGGATCATGAACAATCGCACTCAAAATTCCAACTTTTTGTCGCATTCCTTTCGAAAATTTATGCAGTTTTTCATCAATCCACTTATTTAATCCCATCATAGAAACAATTTGTTCTACCCGTGATTTAATTTGTTGACGAGGATATCCCTTCAATTTAGCAAAATATGTCAAAATTTGTCGAGGTGTACTGTTTTTATAAAAACGTGGATTTTCAATTAAAAATCCAACTTGTTCCAATAATCTATCCTTATTTTGTCCATTTAAAGATTTTAACTGGCTATCTGTCCTAATTTTAATAGTTCCTTTACTGGGTCGTAAAAGATAGGCGATCATCTTCATAGTAGTTGATTTTCCAGCACCATTTGGTCCTAAAAATCCTAAACATTCACCCTTATATATTTTTAATGAAATATTCTTAACCGCGTTAAATTTACCAAAATTTTTAGTTAAATGTTGAAGTTCAATTACAACATCATCAGAATTCATTGTTTTTTCACCAAACGCATCCTATTTTTAAAGGTTCTGGTTGAATGTAGATAAGACACCGCAATATATAAAAATTGTAATATCTTTAAAAAGAATTATTTATCAAGCTAAACGTATATTTTTATTTGATTCAAATGTCCTTACAATTCTGTTTATTTGCATTTAATGGAGAAATGATGTGTTTTACACATGTACTACTTAATGCTTTACATATGCGCTCCCAAAATTATGATGTAACAATTGTAATTGAAGGAACTGCAACAAAATTAGTAAAAACATTTAGAGATCAACCAGATCATCCATATTTTGATTTGTATAAAAAGGTTAAAGAAGCAGGTCTGATTTCAGCAGTATGTCGCGTTTGTTCTACTAAAATGGGAGTCATTGATGATGTTAGAGCAGAAAACCTCCCTGTTGTCGGAGACATGAACGGACATCCTTCAATGGTATCCTATATTGATAGAGGATATAAGATAATTACATTTTAGAGAATGATTATTCTTTTTTTTTATTGATTTTTTGTAAAAAAAATATTTTTCTTTGTAAGACCTAAGTTTTTTGATCATCGCACTTATGTGTTATAATCGAATCATTTAAATCTCCTCGAATCTTTGCTTTATTATGTGGATATGGAGCATTCTTATTCTCATTTTACTCATTGGAGGA
>NZ_JBPLBG010000043.1:0-83566 GCF_054039255.1 Candidatus Harpocratesius sp. | reverse complement strand
GAAAGTATATCGTTTATCTAGAAAATTAATGTGTATAGTGAACAGACGGATTGATATGTTGAGAATAATTTACGATTGGATAATAAAATTAAAAAATTAAAAAGATCCTCGAATTTTAAAATTCATCTACATTTTTAAATAATTTAAATTAGTTATGATTGTTCTCCAATCAGATTTTTAATATATGTTATTATTTCTTTATTTCCTTTTTCAGCTAAATCTAATAAGCTATTCAATTCTTCACGATTGAAATTTTTTCCTTCAGCTGTTCCTTGAATCTCAATCAAATTTAAATCTTCATCCATAACAACATTCATATCCACATCAGCATTGCTATCTTCCTCATAGCAGAGATCGAGCATAGGTATTCCCTTTATTATTCCAACTGAAATTGCAGCTATTATTTTAAAAGGGGGTATTTTCTGAATATATTCCAATTCAATCGCTTTCTTAAGAGCATCATAAACAGCAATAAAAGCACCTGTAATAGACGCACATCGAGTTCCTCCATCTGCCTGGATGACGTCTGCATCAATTTTAACTGTTATTTCGCCTAATTCATCAAGATTGAAAGCAGCACGTATTGCTCTACCAATTAATCGTTGTATCTCTTGGCTTCTTCCTGAAATTGATCTTTTACGATCTCGATTTCTGCGTGTATTCGTAGCCCGAGGGAGTAAATCATATTCTGATGTAATCCATCCTTTTCCACTATCTCGTAAAAATCTTGGTACTGAGTCTTCAACTGAAGCAGTTACAATAATTTTTGTATCTCCTTGCTGAATTAACACACTACCTTCTGGCCATTTCAAATAATTTCTCACGATAACAAGAGAGCGTAATTGATTAGGTAATCTTCCATCTATTCGATTTTTATTAATCTGATTTTCTGTTTCATTACTCATCTTTATCAATTATTAATAACTAATAATATTGTTAAACCGCGTGAGTATAAGAGTATTTGGGCAATAGTTGGATTGAATAAGGGATGAATTCA
The DNA here is from genome assembly GCF_054039255.1 of Candidatus Harpocratesius sp. Taxonomy (NCBI): domain Archaea; kingdom Promethearchaeati; phylum Promethearchaeota; class Promethearchaeia; order Promethearchaeales; family Promethearchaeaceae; genus Candidatus Harpocratesius; species Candidatus Harpocratesius sp. The sequence continues at coordinate 82,569 of NZ_JBPLBG010000043.1, read as the reverse complement.
AAAGAAATAATTGAAATTGTGTCGAATGATCAGACAGTTCAGCAATTATTTAAACTTGATCCAGAATCTGAACTGTTTATTCATAAAATTCAAGGGAAATCTTTGTTATTTCTCCAGAATCACTTTCCTGAATTATTTTCTCCAAATATCACTTGTATATGGAGTGTGAATCTAATTTCCCATATAATGATTAAAGAACATGCTTATGGAAAAATAAAATTCTTTTTAAACAATGAAGGAAAAATATTAAAAAAAATCAAGAATTTATGAATTTCTTATAATTCAAAAATTCAGAAAATTTTTGGTTTTTTGTAAAAATAATAAGAATTAGAAATATAAAGATATGAAATATTATTTATATAGAAGTGATTGGCGTGTTTCTCACAACTTATGAAAAACAATGGTATAATTTACCAAGTTTCAAACAAAAAATCAAGGAATTTATCAAAAAATCCAATCTTGATATATTTTTTGAAAAGAATACGTCAAATCAAATAAATAATGAGAAAAATCCTTTAATTCTTTTAGAACAACTTGCGCTTCTTTTAGTTCATCCAAATCCTTCCATCCGAAATAATGTGGCGTCTTTTCTGCATAAATGCCTTCCCAACAGAGCTTTACAGCTCTATGATGCTGGAAATTTAATTAATGAATTACCAAATTCTATTAAAAGTAAAGTCATTCATCAAATGACAGAGCATTATAAAACAGCTAATTTGTCATATCTTAATTTTTCTACTTTTTGGTTAGGAATGTATGGAACTGATGATAGTCTTCCACTACTTATCAAGAATTTATCACATCCTTCTATTAAAATTGTTAAGCAAGTGATTAACGCCATTGGAATATTTGGTTCTCCGCGAGCAATTCCATATTTGCTCCCCTTAATTCATAAGTACAATGATCAATCACAAATTCAACGTGCTGTTATCGAAGCTATTGGAATCTTAGGTCAAGAAGGTGTTGGTATTCAAAGTTTAATACATGAGCTTTATACTCAAGATACTACAAATTATCAATTATTAGAAAGATATATTAAATCATTTGGAGCACGCATATTAAAATATGTTGCTTGTGAGATTGAATTTGAAAAGAATTCCTTTAGAAAAAGGCTGTTACAAGAATTTTGCGATTCAATTGCTCAAGAATTTGCTATAAAAACATCAAAACAATACACTATCCTTTTATAGGGTGTAGATTTCTTTTTAAATAGGAACCTTCATGAAATCTTATAATAAATCTCACATTTTTATTATATTAATTTGGTTTTTACTATATTCAATTGGTTTGATATTACGATTGTATAATATTTTTTCTCTATATTATTTGATTATAGTTGAAGTATATTTCCTTTGTTTCTTTTTTTTAAATATTCGATATGCATTTTCTTCTCATAATAAATTAAAGAAAAAGGAGCATGCTGAGTATTTTATTAATGAAATCATGCTTTCAATTTCATACTTGGCTTTAATGTTATATCTTCCCTTCCTATTTTCTTTTAATTTAGAAGATGAATTATGGTCATTTATCTATTTTAATTTATGGAATTCGTTATCTATTCATATTTTTTGCTGGTTTATTTACATTTTTTTTGCTCAAAGGAATAATCAGCGAAAACATCGTAATTTAAATTATTCTGAGTGGTTATATCTTGTTCAAATGCTCCATAATTCAAAAAATGATACTATTCATAATTCTACACGTAAATTGATGCATTTTGGAATTGCTTTTGGTTTATTATTAATCTATATTTTATCTAGAACATTTGTTAATATTCCATTGTTTGCCCAATTTGGAATTACAGAATCCCTTTTCATCAAATATTGGTGGTTTGCGATCCCTCTTCATTTATTGTGGATGCTTAATATTGCTGATCTCTTTCGTCTGAATGGTTTTTCTTTTTTAGGTCGTTTTGCAACAAGGTGGTTTGAATCTTCCATTAGAGAAAAAGAATTTTATACTTTTACTTCAGCTCCTTTAATGATTATTTCTTGGTTTCCTTTTCTTTTAGTATCAGAACCAATTTTTATTATTATTGCATTTGTTAGTTCAATAAGTGATGCCTTAGCTAGTATTATAGGTAAAAAATATGGTAAAGTTAAGGATTCTCATGGTAAAACAAGAGAAGGGTATCTTTCAGGTTTTTTTTCTACTCTAACCTTAAGTTTTTTTGGAATTATGTTTTTAATTTCATCAATTAATTCCATATGGTTAATTTCGTTTGCATCTATATTGACTTCAATTGGATTTTATATAGTAGATCGCTATGCAAAAATAGTTTCTGATAATTTTCTGAATTCCATGATAGTTGGTGGAATCTTATGCTGTTTCCTTGCTTTTTTATAATATTTTCTTAGCGGAAGATTTTTCTACAAAATTTAAAAGGATATTCTCGGTATAAAAAGATAGCAATTCATAGAGGGATGAACTATAGAATTTAATATCGAAAATGAAATTTATAGCGAAATATTAAATGCTTTTAAAGAAAAGAATTTCAGATCAGGATTTGAAGAAAGAGAGATTATTAAATTAATGCATTTAGCAAAAAATCCTGCATTAAATCCAGAATTAGTTAATATCATAATAAATAATGCAATAATATTGTTGTTAACACTCTTTTTTCAAAAAAATTCTATTTCCCCTAATGAATATTCTTGTGATACTCACAACTGCGAGACAAATTTGAAATCTCTTTTTTTAAATTTTTTAAATGACGATTTACCTATATCTTCAACAAATTAATAATTATTTCTCAGATTTTTTTTTTTATTCTTTTCCTAAAATTGAAAGAATTTTCCCAATTTTCTTTTTTTGTGCAAAATTTTATTTAAGTAAGTGCCTAAAATTAAGATAGAAGGAAATTTCACTCCCACGATCTGCTATGAATGATTATAACACTTTTCCTCAAGATCTCTCTTCTTTGCATGATAAGAATTCAGATACTACCTTTAAGAATTATACAATCAAAGATTATAAAGAAATAGGGAAGAATTATGATCTTTTTCTCTCTGAAGCAAGTGTAGCTTATCAAAAAGGAAAATCTGTGTTAAATAATATAAGTTTATATCTAAAACCAGGTGAAATTTTAGGATTGATAGGAGGAAGCGGCGCTGGGAAAAGCACATGTATGAGAGTGATGACTGGTCAAATCAAACCTCCTCAATTAACTCATGGATTTGCAGTTACTGCAGGATGTCGTGCAATTAAGGATAACTTAAAATTAATTCATCATATTGGATATGTTCCACAATTAGAATATTTATCATTATATGAACAATTTTCTGCTCTTGATAATTCTCTCTTTTTTGGTCGAAATTATTGTATTTCAAAGAAACAGATTTTAAAACGAGCTCGTGAGATTTTAGGTATTTTAGGATTTGAAAATGAAGAATTACTAAATAAACCTGTTAAATATCTCTCTGGTGGTGAACGAAAGAGAGTTTCAATTGCAGTTGGTCTTATTAATACACCAAAAGTATTATTTTTAGATGAACCTACTACAGGGTTAGATCCACATCTTAGAATCAGTGTTTTAAATTTTCTATTAAAGATCAATAAAGAATTTAATACAACAATGGTAATCGTATCACACGATTTAGAAATAGCGGATTACTGTACTAAAGTGGCTATTCTAAACTTTGGACAACTGGCTGGTTTTGGAAAACCAAAAGATCTTGTAGAATCTTTACCAAGCAAAGGGAAAATGTTAACAATTCATCTAAAATCTTATAATTCACGGGTTCATTTTAGAAAAATTAAAGAAATTGCTGGAATTCGTTACATTTTAAATGCAGGAAGAAATCAAATTAAACTGTTTTCTGATGAAATTGGAAATTTAAATTTAATAATTTCACAATTGCGGGAGATTGGGTTAGAAATTGAGCATTTTAGTTTAGATCATGCCGTTTTTTTAGAATATTTTCGTATAAAAGGAAAACATATTGAGGGGGTTTAGAGATGTCAGAAGATATTTTATCAGATACTCGATCAAGATTATTAAGAATTACTAATATGGTACGAAAAGAAATAAAAACATTAATTTCTGATAAAACTGCTATGTTTATCCTATTTTTCATTCCTTTTTTATTGATCCTAATATTGGGAACTTCACAACCTCGTTTGGAGGCAACAAAAACAACAATTTGGATCATTGATTATGATCATTCTGAAGGATCAGAACAATTTATTGAGACAATGAAATCTTTGAATTTATCTTTGGCAGTAGGTCAAAAATTAAGCCCGAAGATTTACGCCTCTGGTGAACTCGCGCCTATTGAACCAAATCTTGGAGATGTGGAATCTTTTGGAAATGTTACTGAAGAATTGGCTCAACGAACAATTAAAACCCAATATTTAGATGCTTATATTATTTTACATCAAGGATTCGAAGATGATATTGCAATCAATGGAACTACCACAATCTTGGTATATTATGATGCAATTGATTTTACAAAAATGATTATCTCTGATATGATAGTATTAGTGGGTTCAAGTGAAATTCAAGTGAAGAATATGTTATTTGAGCGTGATATTATATATTTTCCTGAAACTCGACCTAAAAATTATGATCTTAATATCTTAGATCTTGGTGCACCTTATTTTATTCCGTTGATGCTCTTCTTTACTATGCAGTTAATTTCTACTCAATCAATTGTTGGTGACATTCCACTTCGACGATTACTAAATACAAGTTTAAAACGGGGTGAAGTGATAACTGGAAAATTAATTGCTTATACAATTATTGGTATTTTTCAAGTTTTGCTTAGTATTTCAATGCTTTCAATATTTAAGGTTACAATGCATTGTTTATGGTTAGATCTCTTTCTGATTCTTCTTTTAAATTCCATTGTAGGTATTACAATGGGCATATTTATTTCTACTATAACAAAAAGTCGTTTACAAGCGTCACAACTATTTCTTTTACTCTTTTTTTTAATGTATATAAATGTATATTATGTGCGAAATATATTCTTTCTAACATTTATTCCTATTGAGCAAACTCGAATTGCTTATGAATTTCTTGCCTATCGTGGGAAAGGAATGGTCTCTATTTGGGCTCCAATATTATATATGTGTATTACAGGATTATTTTTCTACTTAGCTTCAGTGATTTATATTAAATTTATTAAAAAGGAGTTTATATAATGAAAGAAGAATTGAAATTGTTCAGTATTTCTTTACATTCGATTTTGGCAAGTTGGAAAGAAGATCATTTAATAAAACCCATTAAACGTTATGGAGCCTTGGTACTGAAAGAGATTAAAGTGTTAGTTAATGATAAAGGTGCAATGATAATTACATATGTAATACCTTTAATTGTAGTTCTTGTATTAACTATTGGTTCTAGTGGTCAAATTATTTCAACTGATGATTCCAGCAATAGTGCTAGAATAAATGAATTGTTTAAAAATGAAATACCTATAATTGGGATCATCGACTACGATCAAAGTGAAGGTTTTCCAGATAGAGATCTTTCTTCAGATTTTGTCGCAAAATTTCAAGAAGCACAGACAGAAGGGCTATGTGTACTTTTTGAAACAACAAATCAAAGCGAATTGGAATTTTTATTAGGAGATGGGGAAATAAATGCATTTATAATAATTCCTCCAATGTTTGAGTTTAACCTTTCAATACATCTTCCTGTAATCGTTCCAATTGTAATTGATTCAATAAATACTGTCAACCTTCAGTCTACGCAGCAAATTGTGGATGGAATTATTCAAAATTTTAAACAAGAAAATGATTTTACTGGAGTATTTAAGATAAACAAGAATTTGGTAAACGTACCAGATAAAAATCAAATATTTTTTGCTGCTGCTCCATATATAATCCCTTTAGTGATATTTGGAATTGGTTGTTTGACTTCTACTCAAAGTATCGTCTCAGATATACCAAAAGATCGAATGGTATTAACACCAACGAATAAAGGTGAAATGATGTTAGCTAAAGTATCTGCAAATATTCTTATTCAGATGGGTGTTGTTATTATTTTTATTATTACAAGTCTTTTTGTTAATTTACAAATTATGAGTAACTATTTTATGTATTTTATTGTGCTATTTTTAATGGAGATAAATGCAGTTTTGATTGGTGTAGCTATTTCAGCAATTTCTAAAACACCTCTAACTGCATATCAATATTTTATTTTTATTTTTATTTTTCAAATTGTGGCGATTTTGTTTATTGAAAATCCGATGATATTAATGACAATGCCTCTTTACAACGGTTATCAATTGCTTTTGCAAATTGTGCTTCGAGGACAGAATATTTGGTCCGTACGTATGAATCTTTTTAGTTTGGCTGTTGAATCTTTAATTATATATTTAATTGGATATGTTGTTTTTAAAATTCAGAAAACAATGCTTTGATTTTTTTAAAATAATAATTACCTAGTGGAGAGAAATATGGGAACTGTTCAAGATGATATTGAAGAAGAAATTGTAGAACAGAGTATTTTTGGACGAAATCAATTTAAAGAATTAATAGAATGGCTTCAAGCACGAAAAATGTTCCAAATAAGATGTGAAATTACAGGTATGTATAATTTGACAGAGCAATTTTTCAAAGGTAAAGGTGTTATTCTGAAAAGATATGATGGCCGGGTTTTCCCAAATACTGTTTACATTCTGCTTAATGAGGGGGATATTGGAAAAGATGAGATTTTAATTGGTCGACGAATAATAGAAGTTACGAATCAGCATCTAATTCAACCATTTCAAACTTTTGGAATGAATCAACTTGAAATTTCAGAATTATCAGAAGCTATCGCTCCTAATGTATTTGTTCTTGAAAATTCATTTAAAAAAGATCTACAGCACCAGACTTTTTTTCGTAATAGAGAATATGATAGAAGTATTGATTATTTAACTTCTTTAATTAAAAAATATGAAGTTAATGCTTATATTGAAGGAATACTTGTTTCAAAAATTAAACAAATTCCGTGTATTATTACAGGAATGGTAAAATCAGTTGTTGGAAAAGATATTTATATTTCATTATGGGATGCTTTTGATCCTACTGATCCATTGAACGATGAAACTAAAGAATGGTTAACAAGAGACTGGATCATCCAAATTGGTCAGATGGGGATTAACAAGGTTCATCCCAAATATTTATTGTTTGAAACAGGTGAAGAACTTGCTTTAACAAAAAAAGTTTTAATTACAAAAAATTTATCCGTTTCATTTTCTGGAAGAAAAATTATTGAAGATGTATCTTTTACATTGGAAAAAGGAGAGATTATGGGAATAATTGGAGAATCTGGAGCAGGTAAATCTACGACAGTTAAAGCAATACTTGGGGAAGTTGATTATTCAGGAGAAATTCTTGTGTTTGGTATTGATGCACATGATACTAAAGCGATTGCTCCATTTATTGGTTATGTCCCACAAGATCTTTCACGTATGTATCAAAATTTCAACTGTTTGGAGAATATTGTTGCTTTTGGAAGACAATATGGTGTTCCAGATGAACTTCTAATTCAACGAGGAAAAAAAATACTTACAGATTTGGGTATTGGATACATCGCTAATCAACCAGTTTCTTCACTTTCTGGGGGTCAAAAAAGACGCGCTTCAATTGCAATTGCTATGGTTCATAATCCATATCTTATATTTTTAGATGAGCCTACTTCTGGGCTAGATCCATTAGCAAGATATGAGTTATGGAATTATTTGGATTTGATAAATAAAGAATATGGGATTTCGTTAGTAGTCATTTCTCATTATTTAGATGAAATTGAATATTGCGATAAAGCTTGCATTTTTTTACGTGGGATAGGGTTTTATGATTTTAACTCTCCTCAAGGATTAAAAATGACTCTACCAGGTAAAGGATTGGCACTAGAAGTTACATTAGAAACTGTTAACATAGAAGCAGTTGAAATATTAAGGCAAATTCCTGGAGTTGTTTTTGTAATTCAACGAGGAGAACGAATACGATTATTAAGTGATATTCCTTCCAAAATATTAGGTGATCGTGTCATTGAATCATTACAACGTGCTAAAATTCCCCTTCACAGTATTACATATAAAGTTTCAGTCGACATGGTTGATTATTTTACTTATGTGAGTGTAATTCATCAGCAAGAAGGGGGGGGTGACTTAGGTCATCGTTCAAAACGGGAAATACTTGAAATAACAAAAGGTGCAAAAAGTACTAGTGAGCCCGGGATTGTAACCTTATCAGATAATCAAACTTTAATGATTGATGTTGACATGGATAAGATTAATGTCCCAGTAGAAAAAATTGATGAAACGCGCGCTAGCTTGAAAGAACAAAAAGATAAACTTCAAAAAAAAATAAAAAAAAAAAACTAAAATACAAAAAGTAAAGTGGAAAAAAATGAAGCGAACTCGACAAAAATATTTTATAAATGGTAAAATTTTCCAAAAACAAGTTAGAATTTTCTTTATATTCTTGATTTTAATGATTCCTGGATTTTTTCTCCATGTTCAATCACCAACAATTCAGAATAATAATAATAATAATTTGCTTCAAATGATAAATAAATCCACTCAAAATTCACCAAAAACACCTACTTTTGCTTATATTGATCCACGATTATCTGATCTTATTAAAGCTAATGAAGATCCATATAAGAAAGTAAATGTTCTTCTTTTCTATTCCGATAAACCTGTTAAATATTCTGAATTATCCAAATATGGAACAATACAAATCTCATTTACTTTACTTAAAGGAAGTAAATTTGAAACTACTCTTAATCATATTGAAAAATTGGGATTATTGCCTTATATTCAATCAATTTGGTGGGATTTGCCTATTCCTACTTCAATTCCCTCATCAAATATTATAGATTCTCCTTCTTTCTTAACAAAGGCTGAATATAAAACTCAGAGTAGTGAATTTGTAAATTTTACTGATGAAATTAAAGCGGATCAATTATGGCAACGAGATATTTCTGGAAAAGGTGTAGTAATTGCTTTACTTGATACTGGTATTGATATTTCTGGTTCTGGAGGTGGCAATTTGGATGATTTAGATGATAATAGTTCAACAAGCGATCCTAAATTTCTTGGTGGTGTATCAATGGTTCCTGATGAACCTCTTTACTATACTGACTTAACAGGTCGAGGTACTTTTCATGCAGGCATTGCTTGTGGGACTGCTGGATTAAATCCCGAATATATTGGTGTTGCTCCAGATGCAAAGTACTTAAACGTGAAAATTTTCGATTCACTTGGGATAACATATTGGTCGTTTATGATATCTGGTATTGAGTGGGCTATTGAGCATGGAGCGGATATAATTCTATTTGTAGCCACTATTCCTGGATTGTATTTGGATCCAGTTTGTCAAATAGTGAATGCTGCCGTAGATCGTGGTGTAATTGTAATAACTCCTGTGGGTGATGATGGTCCTTCTTATATGAGCGTCAATACTCCTGGACAAGCCAATCAAGCAATTTCTGTTGGAGCTTATAATTCAATAACTAAAGAAGTGTGGGAACATTCAAGTCGAGGTCCATCGTATGATTTTCACGTTGGACCTGATGTAATTGCTCCTGGGGTTGATTTGATTGGACCTAGAGCAAGATATCTAACGAATGAAAGTATAGAATTAGCTATGAATTTTATAACTCAAATTTCAAGTGAGATGACTACAGTTTTAAATTCTCAATTGAATTCCCTTCAAGTAGAATTAGATACTCTTTCAAATTCTATCCCAAAATCACCTTACGGGACACCACTTTCTGAAGACTCTAATTATACTCGTGCTTCTGGGACAGGTGCGGCAGCAGCCGTATGTGCTGGTGGTGTTGCTTTATTACTTGATGCTTTTCCTTTAGCAACGCCAGTAATTATTCAACAAGCTCTAATGCGAGGTGCTCATTCGATTAGTTTTCCTCAAGATATTAATTCAGAAGGTTCAGGATTAATTGATCTATTCGCTTCTTATTCATGGCTCCAAGATTTTTATAAGAAAAATTTCACTGATTTTCAGAGTTCTTCAGTACCACTTTTTTATTCAGGAATGATAACTAATGAAGATTTAACCAATGTATCTCAATACAGCACAGATCTGAATTATTCACAAATTGAAAATACTACCTTTTCAGCATTTATGAGTTCTCAAATGATGAGTTCTGCTTTAGTTATTAATACACTAAATGAAAGTGATCCATTAGACGTTCAGAACATCTCAATACATCTTCCATTGAATCAATTTGGTGTGGGATACTCTCTTTCTGGAGATTCTGAAGATTTTGAATTTCATTGGTTATCAGAATTTAAGGTAGTAAAAGAAATGCATGAAATGGTAAATACAATTGTTTATCCTGATGGATATCGAAGATATGTCAGTATTCTTGAATTCGGAGGGCTTTATATTGCTTGCTTAGTGGAGACTTGGGCTTATCTAGGAGAAAAGAGTGATACCATATCAACATTTAATTTTACAAGTCCCTTAACTGGGGAATCTTATCAGACTGGTTTAAATTTTTCAACCTTGAAATTGACTCATCGATTAAACGCCTTTAAATTTTCCTTTCATTTTATTAATGAGCGAAAAGATCATCAATCATTTAGAAACTTAACTTTAATTTCTTTTATAAAGGGAGATTTATTTGTAAATGAAACAGGAACCTTAGATAATCTAAATTACAAAGGATTTGATGCAGAGAATACTTTGGAATTCATGAAGGACGATATAGTTGTATTTGATTCACAATCTCAAATGATGTGGGTGGAAGATTTTGATAATTCATCGAATTTACTTAATAATCCAAGGTACGTAGCAATTGGATTTGTATCTTCATCGCATAATTTATCTTCTTTTGCAGTTGGGAATAGCTTTGACATCTTATTAAATATTTCTCAAGCTAATTTGGCAAATTATACTTGGAATTCAAATATTTCAAAAGATGTTGTTTTTTCACAAAAAAATTCAACTAATTCTCTTATCGATCCAAGTTTTGCACAACTTTATTCTTTAAATGATTTAGAATTTGGAACTACTTCTGAATTTAATGGTGTTATGTCCATTTCTCAAGCAAATTCCATATCAGAATGTCGTAATTTTGTTAAATTAAATGCTGAATTACTTCAAACAAATACAACTATCTACAATATCACTGATCTGATTGTTTTTTCTGCCAATTTTTCGAGAATTCATGAACCACATGTTCCCTATCAATCATCTGTAAAAATTCTTAATTTAGGAAATCAAATTATTCCAAATACACAATTAGTTTTTTATTCAAATCGAACTGTAAAACATGGAGAATCTGAGATTTATTCACGTATTATTTCTATTCAAAATCTTCAGCCATTTAATTTAAAATCATATAATACTTCTTGGATTCCTTTGGATTCTGGAATTTATCAAATTGGCTGGGTTCTTGGAGATATGGATCAATTTTCTGGAACACCATCGATTACTGATTTAGAATATCTTCTATTTCAAAATCCTGAAATAACAGATTATAGAGAGATGACAGACAGTATTGATGTTAATTATCTTTCTAACATTCTTTTCCGCAATATTTTTATTATTAACGCTTCTCTTTTAGAAAACAAAAAAATCTCGACCTTTTTAGTAACACCTTTTAATCTTGATATCGCTCCGATGCAGATTTATACTCCCCTTGATTATGCTGTTTATAATCTTTCAATTTTAGCAATTCGAGATATTAATAATGTAGAAATCTCTACTGATGGATTGGGAAAGCGAATTGTCCAATTTGTTGAATATTCATCGGTAAATACTCCCTCATTTTTACTTTTATCATCTAAAAAATTAGATTTACATACATACAATTCAATTCCTCTTATACTTTTTGGTAATCCTCTCATTCCTCCTGGTCAAATTAATTTTAATATAACATTTCGTCTTGAAGGAGAGAATCAAGCTTTTTATTCAATTCCAGTATCTTTTCAAATCAGTCCAACTCGCGGTCGAGTCTGGTTTGATGCTACCCATTTAAACTTTTTCCGATCTGAAAAAATAAATAATCTGGCATCTTTAACAAGTTTTGGTGATATTTCTAAATTGAATTTGTCTGCAGAAGAAAATTTCGGAAATTTCAATGATATTTTAAAAGGGAATTTCGATATTTCATCATTATTCGATTTAAACGAGCGACTTGATACTACTTGGGGAAATTATTATGATCTACATTCATCATGGGCTAATCCAACTTCAAATTTTGGAAAGGGTGCCTTAGTATCAACAATTCTTCCATTTTTGGATCTTAATCTTTCGCAATTTTTTGATTTTTCTCAATTTAAAAATGCATCAGAATCGAGTAATGAACAAGATTATTTCTTTAATACACAAGATCTTCTTCCAGAAACAAGTTTTTTGGGTGATTCTATTGGGAATTATAAATTTGAGAATGAAATAATATCCACTACAACGATCAATCACGATCTACTTCAATTTTTTGATGTACTCGTTATCAATGATCCTGAACAGGCATTTACCAAAGATGAAATGGATGATATCTATGATTGGGTTGATTCTGGAGGAACTTTATTTGTTTGGGGTGAAGATTATCTTCATTCAAATTTAGAATCACTAAACAAATTATTGAATGAATTTGGTTTAAAATTTGCCAATACATCCTTCTATCCTTATGATACATATAAGCAATTTGAGGGTAATGATGGTCTATGCTATTTAGACTTTTCTGCTTCAGATAAAATCAGTTCATTATTCCGATCAACAAGTCTCTCAGCTAATTCTATCGCTCTACGTGATCCAATCGAAGTTTTTTCTACCAAATCTGATTCTCAAATTCTTGGTTATAAAACTATGTTTGATGGAGAACATGGCGTAATCGGCCTTTCAACTTATGGGAAAGGAAAAGTTTTTGCAATAGGTGATTCGGATATTTTTAAAAGATCTTATCTTTCAAAAGCAGACAACTCTAAATTCGCCCAACAATTAATCCAATGGGGGCTTTCAAAATATTATAATATGAAAATTGAAATCACTCCATCAATTTTACCCCTTTCTACTCAAGGTTTTGTAGATATATCTTTTTCAAATTATGAATTCATGAAAGAACAAAATTTATTTTCTAATGGATTTTTGTTTGTTGGACTTTATTTTGATTCAAATGGAGAATCAATAAATGCCAGCTTATACGGGATTGATACTCCACTTCTTCCATTATTTGAAACTGAAACTGGGCATTATGATACTTTTTTTGATACTAAATGGATAAATCAAACAGGAATATATTATATATTATTAATTATAGATCATCCTGCAGCTGTAAGTGAGATTTCATATATTACTTTTGATGTAGTTGAAGGACCTCCATCTTCAAGTATTCAACAATACATGATACCAAATCCCTCATATCCTCATTATATTGATATTATTGGTGTATTTGGTATTATTCTGATGATGGCTGGATTGTATTATTACAATCAACAAAAAAGTAAAACTCGATTGAAAATCATTCCTCTTCAAGGAGACTATTTAAATTTGGCCAAAACGCGATTATATGAAGGTGAAACCTTACTAAAACTTATGTTACGAGGGATTAAAAAAACAGATGTAGAAGAAATTGAACGATTGCGCTTTTTACTTTCAAATCAAAAAAGAGTAATTAAATTCTTCAAAGATTTGAATAAATTTGGAGAAACTATAGGAGAACATTACTGATTGTTCAATTCTTTAATATATTTGGGGATTACATGGTTAATAATAATGATAATTTTTTATTAATAATCTAATAATATCGAAAAAAAGGGAAAAATATGAGTTCTTACCAATATCGTCAGAGAATGATGTTCAGAAAGCGAATTCTTGATATTTTTGTATTAACACTTTCTGTAGGAGGTATTTTAGGAAGCATGTTTATGATTGGATATTGCGGATTTTGGCTCCAAATCAAGTTAATAAAGCCATATTTGCTTTATTTCATCATAATCATGTTAGGGATAATGGGATTACATATTTTTCGGAAAGAAATCGAAATTTAAATGATTTAGATGCAAAAAAACCTAAAAAGATTTAAGTAAAAATGATTAAATACCTAAATACTTAAGTGCGCAGATTATTTAATATTCTTCTTAAAGAAACACGAATTTTTTTATAGGAATACCCATTATTTAGCAGTGAATGATATGGTTGAACCAAAAATTTGCGAAAATTGCGGAGCTGAAGTGTCTGCAGATGATATTTATTGTGCATTTTGTGGCGCCAATTTAAAAATTCAAAAAAAGAATTGGGATTCTAAAAAAATTCCTGATATTCCAGTAGATCTGCAATTAAATAAAAACTCAATTCAAGAATATAAAAATCTTACTACACAAATAGAACAATTGCAAAAAGTTGATTCTTCTTATGCAGAACATAAAAAATACTTCCAAATTCTCCAAGATCAACTTAGAATCGCTCAAAAAAATTATGAAAATTTACACATTAACACTCAAAAAGAATTAAAGGATGTTGAGAAATTAAAAAATTTGAGTCTTAAATCGATTCTTGCAAGTATTCGTGGAGATAGAGAAGACAAGATTAAAAAAGAAGAATTAGAATACTATACAGCATTGAATCGAGAACAGGCAGCTAAAAATGATTTGGATGAACTTCACAAGCGTCTAAATATTGCACAATCAGAACTTGAGAATCTCGCCAAATTAGTGAAGAAAAAGCAAAATCTTGAGAAATCTTTAGTTTTTTTAATTGATAAAATTTGTGAAGGCGTAAAAGATCCTATCGAAGATAAATTGGAAAATGAACTTCAAAACCTTTTACATCAGCAAAATCCTTTGGAAATTCAAAGAAATCAACTAAGAAATGCACTAAGTCATCTTAATAATGCTGAATTTCATTATTCAAATGCTCTTGAATCGATTCGAAAGGCTCTTCGCGCTAGTGATTGGGATACTTTCTTTAGAGGCGGTTATTTTGCTGATTCTATTAAACATTCTAATATTGCTGATGCCCGAGATTCTGATATTCGAGCACGTCGTTCAATCCAGTTGGCTTACAAAATCATTCCTAATATGCCTCCAATTCCAGCTGCGAAAATTGAAGATATTTCTGTATTTTGGGATGTATTCTTTGATAATTTTTTTTCTGATCTTAATGCTCGAGAAAAAATAGCTAGATCACGAGAATCACTTATGGAAGCGTATCATGGTGTAAAATCTGCAAAAAATTGGGTTAATAATGAATTACAAAGAATAAATTCTCAGTTTAAAGAATTACATGAAAAAATTAAACACACACGCAATGAACTGACAAAAAGAAGAAGAATTTTAATTGAACAAGCCATTTAAACTTGATCTCTTATTCACTCTACTACCAAGAATTATAATAAAAAAAGGGATCTTTTTTCTTAAGAATACTTTTAATCCACAATGTATAACACTTAGGTAATAACATTTTTTTTGTTTAATTCAAACGGGAAAGGAGCCAATGATTTTCGATATACCTTTAGATTACGCCGGTTTTTCATTGATCGTTTGGACAGGCCTTTTTTTAGGTGTTTTACATTCGATCATGCCATGTGAAGATAAGTTTATTTTTATTTTCTATTCTTTTGGTGTGGCGAGAGACTGGAAGCAAGCTTTCCGAATTATTAATTTCTATGGTGCTGGATTATTTTTAATGAATTTGATCATTGGAGGTATTGTTTCATATGTAGGGGCTATTTTTGGTGCATTAATAAACATAGATAATTATAGGTTTATTTGGAATGCAGTATCTTCTAGTATTCTTATCATTAGTGGAATAATTATGTTGATTCAATTGAAACGACGAACTTATTGGCCTCATAGCGATCAATTTCAAGAATTAACTGAAAGTCTGGCAACTTTACGGTCTCGTAAACGAACTGCCTTTTTGTTAGGGATCTTGGCAGGAATCCCCCCTTGTATTTTTGAAACAGCAGTATATTTACAAGCAGTCTCAATTTCAGTTAGTTATGGTTGGGGAAATGGAACATGGGTCGTATTTTTCTTTGGAATTGGTAGTTGGTTAGGTTTGTATCCATTAGCATTAGTTGGTAGTGCTAGTGGTAAATTGTCAAAAGCGTTACAAGGATCAACTCTTCAAAAGATTCAACAGCGTTTGAAAAGAGCAGATAAAGGAAAATCCTATTCTTTGGAAGATACAAATCAAAGAAAAGTCGATATTGATTTAAATCAAAGTGGTGCAAAATCCTTAAGTAAATTATCAAGTTCATCAAAAATTGAACATGCAAGTGCATTAATAATGATTGCTTTTGGAGTTCTTTTTCTAATTTTGGCGATTTTTCAAATTGAAATCATTCCTCCTGAAAATATTCCCACACGTGTACCTTGGCCATTTCCAATATAAGCCTTTTTTTAATTGAATATAAATTGGAAGAATTCGTTTGAATTAGTTCCGAATCTTTTTTAATTCAAAATGCTTGATTTCTATGATAATAAATTTACATGATTATTTTTCAAAGAGGAGATTAAGATTTAAATGGGAATACGGGAGATAGAAGATCGAAATCGAATGCGGGAGTTAATGCGCAAAAAAGCCGCAGAATTAAAGATGCAAAGATTAGAAGCAAAAACTGCAATAACTAAAATGACAAAAGAAAAATTGGCACAGATCGCAAAAAAACATGGAGTAATTATTGCCTTGGATCCCGAAATGCAGGAAGCTATAGAAGAAATTCGTCAGAAGTATAACATTCCAAAAGAACGAATTATAAAGGAACAAATTACAGAAGATTCTGTTTTAAAACGTGGAAAAAAGGTTGATCATGAAAAATTAGGTATGTTAGCTTATCAACGAGTAATGCTTGAAAAACAAGAAACCGGTGGACTTCTCACTTTGCCAGATATTTTTGATCGCGTAAATACAGGTATTTTACAAGGTAAAATTACAATTGATGATGTGGAAAAGGCAGTAAAAATATTGAAGAAATCGAATGTTATCCCCGAACTTCGCAAATTAGAAAATGGCGTATTAATTGCCTCCTTTTTCCCTGTTCAGTATACACAAGATCAAGCATTAATACTCAATTTAGTTAAAGATGACGGTGTTATAACAACTGGAGATGTGTGTAAAAATTTGAATTGGACCATCGAACGGGCGGAACGGGCTTTACAGAATTTAGTAGACACTCGAGTAGCGCGTATTATGGAAACCTTTCGAACTGGAAAGCGCTACTTCTTTCCTAGCTTAAAAATTAAGAAAAAATAAGGATTTATTATTTAAATATTGCTTTAATTTTTAGAACAGATTCAATTTCATTTTTTTTTTCATACTAATTTAAATTTGATTCCAAATTGATTATCATCGAGTTCTATCATGGTGGCTTTATGCATTTTTTCTAATTTACGAAAAATAGTTTTTAAATCTTCCACAGGTAAAAGTGCAAATTCTTGATTTGAATTTCGAATATCTGGTATCATTACAACATCAAAAATTGCGTTATTGTATGCCCATTCTTCAATAATTGTTATCCATTCTTCCAAAGATTTCCAATAAACCCGCAATTGATCCTTTTTCTTTTTGTTCCCTACCCATTTTGCAAGATCTTTTTCGACTAATGCTTCACACAGAGTCATTATTGATTTTTTTCTATCAATAAACTTGTTAAAGGGTTTTTCAGTAAGTAATCTTTTTGGAAAAATTATATGTAAAGTTCCAATACGTGCATAATCTAATAACACTTGACTCCATTCCTCTCTCCAAGAATCGAAATCTTGCTTTGCTTTCTTTGGATTTGGCATTGAATACATAAATTCATATTGTGGTTCTCCGATCCAATCATGTAAATCAAGTAACTTTTCATAAAGTGTTTTAACTTGAACGACTTTTTCTTGAGCAACTTCTTTTTTAAGTTCTTCTAATTCTTTATTGATAATTGATTCGTCTGCAGATTCTTTTAATACGATTTCTCCTTTTGTGGCTGATTTAATATGTACTTTCAATTTCTCTTCTAATTCAACTAAAGGAACATCTTTATCAATAACAGTGGCTGTTTTTTCTTGTTCAATTTTTAAGAGCTCTGCTTCTAATTCCTTTAATTTCTGTAATTTTTTGAGCTTTACTTCACGTTCTTTCTTTTTTTTAAGAGATTCTATTTCTTCAGTTTGTGGTTTTTCTTTCTCTGAATTTTCTGGCTTTTCTGAAATTACCTTTTTTTTGCGAATTTTTTCCGCGATCATTATCACCCGCCGTATTCATCTCGCCATTCTTCAAATCGTTTAATTTCTTCTTTTGAAACAACTGGTTTAATAAATTTCATCACATTCAAAAAGTCTTCCTGCCGAATAGGACGCACATTAATTGTATCATCTCCATCAGTAAGTCTACCTGAAACATCAAGTTCGCGCACAGGTAGCATCACAACTTCTCGGCAGATTGTAGAAATATCGGAGCCAGAATATCCTTCAGTGGCTGCAGCTAACGCCTTAAAATCAACTGTATCATCTTTTTCGACACCCTTTGTGCAAAGTTCAAATATTTTTTCCCTTCCATCAATTGAGGGTAATCCAACATAAATTTTTTTCTCAAAACGTCGAAGAACTGCACTATCTATTTGCCAAGGTAAGTTTGTGGCAGCCATTACTGTTACCAACTTATCACTTTCACTTTTTACCCCCTGCATCTCTTGAAGAAATTGAGTTTTCAAACGACGTTCCCCTCCACCTTCATTTCCACTTCCACGTTTTCCTGCGATGCTATCGATTTCATCCATGAAAATAAGGGAAGGTGCGTCTAATCTCGCCACTTTAAATAGAGTTTTTAATAATTTTTCAGATTCCCCCAACCATTTACTAACCAAACTTGCAGAATCTGCTGCAAAAAATTTTACTCCGCATTCATTTGCAGCTGCTTTAGCTAGCAGTGTTTTTCCACAACCAGGTGGGCCGAAAAGTAAGATTCCTTTCCAAGGTTTGCGTGCTCCTGTAAAAAGTTCAGGGTGTGCCATTGGTAAAACAACTGCTTCACGAATTGCTTGCTTTGGTAATTCCATTCCGGCTACATCATCCCATGTTTCTTTAGGTCGTTCGGTGATAATCGTACCGTCAATTACTTTTCGAAGTTCTTTTTCTTCATCACTTATTTCTTCTTGTTCGTCATCATCTGTTTTGTTTTCATCTCTCTCGTCTTTTGCCCGCTTTTTTGAAGTTGGACCTTTTCCTCCTGAGGGCACTTTTATTTTCTTTTTACTCATATTGGTCAGCAATTCTGCACGTTTGAAATATTGTTTTGCTTTATCGATTGCCAAAGCTTTCAATTTTGAATTTTTACAAAATTTTGCAAAATCATATAGAGTTTCTGATGCAGAAAGATACTTATCAGCAGCTGCATCGAATTGCTTGTTA
Organism: Candidatus Harpocratesius sp.; assembly: GCF_054039255.1. Lineage (NCBI taxonomy): Archaea > Promethearchaeati > Promethearchaeota > Promethearchaeia > Promethearchaeales > Promethearchaeaceae > Candidatus Harpocratesius > Candidatus Harpocratesius sp. Next base: position 63,271 of record NZ_JBPLBG010000043.1, on the reverse strand, counting down.
CGATCCAATTCAATGGCTTGATTTGCCATCTTTATTGCTGCATTAAAAATAGCATTATCGTTGGTCATGATTATTCACTTTTTTCGATTTTCTAATAGCAAAACGAGAGAGTGGGTTTTTCTGTTCTACTATTATAAGTATTTTTGTAGGCTTAAAAATTATTTTTACCACCAGTTGCTATCAATAATTAAAATTCAGAAAAAATTTAAAATAATTTCAAGAAAATTTGGGTAAAAAGATCTGATTTTGATTCAGAAAAATAGAACATCCAAATTATCGATGAAATCACAGAAAAAAAGAAAGAAAAAAAAGGAATTCTAACCTCTTTTTATCCTTTTCTAAGGTTATAAAGGAATCGAGGCCAAAATAGCAACCAAATGCAAATTGCCAGCAAATAATTCCATTCTAAGATCGCTGAAACTTCTTTATCAAAAAATAATTTATTCAAAATAAATGATCCCAAACACAAAATACCTGAAAATTGAAAATACATTTTTAAAACGTACATTGGAAAAAGCTTTTTTTCATTTCCATTTCTCTGAAATAATAATTTTTGAGACTCTATAATTTGAAAACTTAAATTGGCAGTATGATAATAACCCAAAAAGGCAATGAGTGCGAATATGTAATGAATTACTCCTAAATCTAATGGGAAAATGCCAACAAATGAAAAACCCAAAGCTGAAAATATTCCTACAAATAAAAATTGCTTTGCTTTTTTGGGATGAATTTTTTTAAACTTCCCTGTTAAATAGATTATATATGGAATATGGGCAATTCCATTAAGTATCACCCCAATTCGCCAAAATATACTTCCAATTGGATTCAAACCAGGACTTCCTTGATCGCTAATTGTGTTTTTCCAGAAAATATAATCCGTTGGATAAAGTATTTGTGCAAGAATTGAAACAAGAACTAATCCTGAAAATACAATCCAGATATAAGTACGAATATATCTAAAATTAAAACTCTGAAAATAATTAAAATTCTGAAAATATTTAAAATCTTTTTGCTTAGAAATGAATTCTTTATCTGTGTTTAAACTAAAATTTTCGCTAAATTTTCTAGTTCGACCGAATTCTCTGTCAAGTTCTCCTTTTTCATTTCCATTTCTTGTATTCACAATTACTTTTGATTTTATCATTGTTTTGGGTAGAAGCATTTTTTTCACTTTTTAACTTATGTAGATCTGACAATTATTGTTATATCTATATAGTGTAATTTCGTATTTATAAACTTTGTCATATCTATATAGTCGTGAAGTATGTTTTTTACTTTATTTTAAAATAAGTGAAAAGTTTCATAACGTACCTTATTTTATTTATGGATTTTGGCAGCTATATCGATTAATTGTGATTCAGATAAAAGATCAAGCAATTTCAAAAAGATTATCCAATCCTGTGAGTTAAATAAGTTATGAATAACACAGATAAATCCCCATCTAGCAATGAATTTTAGATGATTTTGTACAATGGGGATAAATTCATTTCTAAATACAGCCCCACCCAATTCTAAGAAAAAACGGATTTCATCATATCGCATATTATTAACTACTTTCCAGCCCCAACTAAGAAATATTTGAGATTCATCCTGATTAAGACGGGATTTTTTACTTTGAAGTGGTGTATTCACTGATACTAAATTATTCATAATGATTCGATATTGATATGAGGCTGGTGTATTTTAATCCCGAAGAAATTTGGAAAGCGATGAAAGTCAAATACATTTAATATAATTCTTGACTCTTTGATTTCATCTCAATTTTTCATGATATGTTTTGCATAATATCTATCTTTTCAAACAGGGAATTTTATAAATTATGTAATTAAATTTTTTGCCGAAATATGTCGATTTTTATCCTCCGGAGGATATTTAGGATTTTTCCTTTTGTTCTTATAAATTAATAAATTAAAATTTAAAGGCTTGACAAACTGATCATAATTAAATTTTAAGCGATGGAACATGAAGCAACTACATTTTAACATGTACAACAGGAAGTTAAAGATGTGCTGATGAACTTTATGAATCCAAATTTGAATATGAATTCTTTTACGAAGAAAATTCAAAAATATTGGTTAAATTTATTTGTAATATTACAATGAAAAAAGAATCAGAGCATATTCAAAAATAATTTTGCTTTGTTTCATTTTAGCGTGAATCAAAAAAATTACAAAAGTTTGAAAAAAACAACCAATCCAAAACGACCCTTAAGCGATCAATTTGACAGATCCGTCTTGAACAAATTGTTATGCAGACAGAACGGGTTAAGGAAATAAAACTTATTCACACTTAATCGCTCGAATTACAGATCTTTCCACTTCTTTAATCCGCCTTCTACGAATACAACATTTTGGAATCCAGATTTTTTTAACATTCTGGCTGCAATCTCTGCTCGTTTACCTGAACCACATATGGTAACTATTTTTTTATTATACCATTTTAATAGTTGGGATAAATCATTCATAATTGCTGATAATGGGATATGGATCGCTTCAGGAATTGGACCTAATTTTCCAGAAAGTTCATTCTCTCCCCGTACGTCAATTAAAACAAAATCTTTATCTTTATTTAGCATACTAGAAAGTATATGAGGTGAAATGGCCCTAACAGAATAATTTTCTAAAGATGGGTCTAAAGTACCCATTGTTTCACACGCTGGACTATCCAATGGGACCCACGCTGCTTTAAGATCTTGAGTGCATTGATAATTTGCTTTTATTACATCTTTCATCCAATCTGCTGGTCCTAACTCTAAATTATTTATATAGTCGAGATATGCTTCTTGGTTAGTAAATTGAAGATATGGATTTTTTTGCATTTGTTCGCTAAGTGTTGCTGGTTGGTTTCCACGATATTCATGAGCTGGATAAACTGTTAAATTTCCAGGCAGTTGTTTTATTTTTTCTAATGACATCCAATGTTGTTCAGGAGAACCTCCTGGTAAATCATCTCTTCCTGCTCCTGCTTCTCCCAAAAAAAGTACATCTCCTGTGAATAATTTTCCTGGAATTATCAATGATATAGAATCTGAAGTATGACCGGGAGTATCGAGTATTTTTATCGAGATTCCTTCAAAATTTATCACCATTCCATCTTGAACCTTTATTGAAACACATCGAGCTTTAGAATTTTGATTCATAACTATATCTGGGCTATCTGCTTTATATTTTTCCCTTAATGCACCTGCAGCTGAAATGTGGTCTGCGTGAGTATGCGTATCGAAAATGTATTTTAATGTATAGTTATTTTGTTCAATAATATTAATATAATCTTGTAGATGATCTAGCTGTGGGTCAACCAATGCAATTGATAATGAGTGTAGTGGCCGAATTAGATAAGCTTTACAAGTATGATCAGGATTTATCATATAGAATTCATATTCATGATCATTTGTTTGCATGCCTCATTTTCTCCATTGGTTTTAAATTCAATTAAAACCGCTCCCAAGCACGGTGAACTGCATCACCAGTCATCTCAATAACATGTTTCATTTCACTTTCTGGTGCAAGTCCAATTGCTGGTGCGATTTTCATGATGGAAATATGGGATACATAAATCTTTCCTGCTTCTTCATATACAGCAAAGCTACATGGAAATAACAATCCAACATCTTTTGAAACATCCAAAGCTGCTTTGGCAAATTTTGGACCACATGCTAAGATTATTGTATACTTTGGATATTCGATATTTAATTTTTTTTTGAAAATTTCATCAAGGGATTTTACTAACATAACGTTAAATCCTTCTTCACCAACAATTTTAGTTACTTTTGCAACTGCTTCATCAAAATTAGTATCCATTTTTTTTTTTAAGAAATTTACCACTTTAATCAAAATTCTTTTAATTTTTATCTTCAAAAACATTGTGCTTTGTAAAAATAAAGAAATCAACCTAATGATTTTAAATTAATAACAGTAAAAAATAATCTTTATTCTAATAAATTTTAAATCATTTTTTGTTAACTTTCGAAGGCTCAAATTTCTTATGGGAATTCTACTTATTCAAAATATGGTCAAAGAAATTACTGAAGATGAACTCGATGAGTTGATCAAAACCAAAAAAATAGTTATTGTTGATTTTTCAGCTGTTTGGTGTATGCCATGCAAATCACTAGGGAAAGTCTTAGAAGAAAAAGTTGCTCCAAAATTAAAAGATCGAGATGATGTTGCATTAGTAAAAATTGATATCGATAAAAATCGCGGTATTGCTGAGGGTTTGCAAATTATGTCCGTCCCAAGTATGATGTTTTTCTTTAAAGGGCAACGAATTGTATTTCAAGGTGAAAATGGGAAGAATGAAGACCGTATTGTAGGATTTGCTCCAAATATTGATGAAATTATTTTTGGATTGATAGAGCAGTTAGATAAAACCCCAGAACCCCCAGCAGAGAATTCATAATAAATAATTTATAACGCTAATTTTAATTTATTTTTATAATTTTTGATTCTCTGTTAAATATATTTTCTTAAATATTTGATTTTTTCTTTCGTTTTGCTTTCTTCTTCTTCTCAGGTAAAGGTTTTCTGAAGATAAGGAAATAATGATGATGCACGTTTGAGATATATGTGTTTGGATAGCCCCAAATTCCTAATTTTTTATCACGTTGACACCACAAGAATTCTTGGCACAGCTGCCAGCCGAATTTTCGCATTTCTAAAGCGAATTCCCATGCAATAGGATAGAATTGTTGTTTTACCTTAAGTAAATTCTGCATGATTACTGCGATATAAGATCCAGGGCGCATTACTTCCAATATTTTTGCGTAAATTTGAAGTAACTCGTTTAAAAATTCTGAATATTCTGCAATATTCCCCACATCTTGCGCACTTTTAGAAAAGGTTAAATCTAGGCCTTTTTCTTTACGATCTTTATGCGTGCTGTTTGAACCACCACGGGAATGATGCAACATATCCCAATATGGCGGAGAAGAAATGCAAAAATCAAATTTTGGAAGTCCTAGTTTAGGAATATTTCTAGCATCTCCAACTACAATATATTGGTTTGTTCTTTTAGCTGCAATTTTTGCCCATTTTTCTGTTAATTCAATTCCAACTCCATTACGATGAGTTTGATCACAAGCAACTAAGGTTGATCCAGTTCCTAAAAATGGATCTAATACCCACATTCCTTCCTTAGTGAAAAACTTAATAAATTTTCCAATCAGATCTTCTGGAAATTTTGCGGGATGGAGATGTTCTTGCAAATTTTTATTTCTAGGTGGAGGATGATGTTCAAACCATGATCGTGTAAATTTAATCCATTCTGTCCCTGTAAGGTTGTTTAAAGTATTTCGAGGGCTATATTTTCCGCGACCTTCTATCTCAATGGGTTCACTAGGTTCTTCAATTTTAGAAAAGAGTGGTTCAAATATTGATGAAAAAGAATCTTCGTTGGAATGTTGCAATGTAAGTAAATCTTTAGCATAGAGAAGCATCTTAAGTGAAAATATGCAAGGAAATCTTTTATTTATTCGGATTTTTATATCAACTTGCATGGTAAAAAATGATTTTATAACTAATGATGAAGATCATGTTTTTCATTTTGATGTTTGTATTATTGGTGGGGGCATCGCAGGTAATTTTTTAGCTTCACTTCTATGTTCTTCTTACTCCAATTCTTTTAATTCGCCGATTTCTGTATGTGTTGTAGAAGAACATTCCGAAATTGGGTTTCCTTTTCAATGTGCAGGAATTGTTTCTCAAAAATTATTATCTTTAGTAAGAATTCCAAAAGAAATTGTTTTAAATCGCATTGATAAAGCATATTTATATTCTCCTAATCTCCAAAGTATTTGTGTTTCTGCCCAAGAGCGCCCTGTAGTAATCAATAGAATTGCATTTGATAAGTATTTTGCAAAAAAGGCGCTTGAACATGGGGCAGTTTATTTCATGAAGGAAAAATTCCTTCGATTTAAACAAATTAACAAAAAATTAGTTGAAGTTCAAACCAATCATCGAAAAATCACTTGTAATATTTTAGTCGGTGCTGATGGTCCAATTTCTCAAGTTGGTCGCCAATTTGGGCATAAAAATGTCGTTATTCCAGCAGCACAAGTTAGGGCTCGAATAAATCATCCTTATAATATAACTTCGATGTATTTTAATAATAGATGGCGCGAATTATTCGGATACATCGTTCCAGAAGGAAAAAATAGAATTTCTCGCATTGGATTAGCATGCCAACATCATACACCCCAAAAATTAAAACAGTTCCTACAAATACTTCATGTTTCTTCATCAAGTATCGAAGATAGGCAAGGTGGTATAATTCCTATTGGTGTTCCTTATCGATTTGTTTGGGACAACGTGGTCTTAATCGGTGATTCTGCAGGATTTGTCAAGGCAACTACTGGCGGAGGTATTATTATGATCTTAAGTGCAGCAAAGATCTTAGCTCCTGCGATTTTTAGTGCCTTAAATAATCAAGATTTTTCTTACCGATTCTTTCGTAGAAAATATCAACAGCCATTTAAAAGAACTTTGGGAATAGAGTTGAAAATTCACTTTTTAATTCGTATTTTCCTTTTAAATTTACAGAAAGCAGATTATGAACGACTTTTCAAATTTTACAAACTTTCAAAGATCCAAAAGATGGTTTTTAATGACGCAGATATGGATTTTCCTGGTCGAATTATAAAAAAACTATTAATGACATCGGAGTTTTGGATAAAAATTCTGCCAATTACTTTTCGTTACTTGAAATTAATACCAATTTTTATCAGAATAATTTTAACATAAATATGAAATAGTGAAATAAGTGAAAAGTTAAATTTGTCGTTTTTTGTGGTGACAATTTTAGCCTCCCTTTTTTTTAAATAGCATTCATTTCGCTTTATTATTGTTGAAAAAAAATGAATTCTTTATCTAAATCATCATCTATACGAATGATACATCCAATGAAAACTAATCATAAAATGTTTGTTTTTATGCTTACAGGAAGTATATTTGGAGGTGTCTATATAACCATAAAGTATTTCCTTCAAATTGCATATATATCTCCTCTTCTCCTCTCTGCTCTCTTTTTAACTGCAATTACTTTTCTTTTATTTGGAGTATATTATTGGAGCAATGATCTAACTAAAAGTCAATTATTTCTTCTAGGTTCTATATGTATGTTGATTGGAAGTGGATTTCTTTTATTGTTTATCTTGAATAAAAATCAAATTTTCATGGATATAGGGATAGTTGGCATAGTTATCGGTATTTTTGCGCTTTTTTACTTTACTCTGTTATTATTTAGCAAGAAAATAGGCAAAGAATCAGAATATGAATACGAGTAATTTCATTTAATTCACAATAACAAGTAGATGGAAAATCTAATTCCAACTTATTTTTTTTGAAAGAAATTTAATGTTCTTTGAATTTCATTTATATAATCAAATGGCAAGATATCCATATGATTAATTGTCGTTTCTTGATTTTTTATGATGTTAAGGGGAATAAAGGGAAGTTCTTTTAAATTGGAGAGTAAAATACGTGGAAAAAGTCGCTTTCCATGGCTGAAAGTCATAAATAAATAATACGCAGATAATTCAGATCTAATTTGATTTATCAACATTGTTTGATAAGAATGCAGACTTTTGGGTAAAATTATATTATAAATACTTTGAGATGTTAGTATTCCTGAATCAACTGAAGCTGCACATATATACATGTTATGTAGTAATTGCCGAACAATAATTCTTGAATTCTCATAATATTTTAAGGATTTATATTGAATTCCCTTATAACCTAAAGAAATCAGACTATCGGGTTCTGCATGAGTAGTTGATTCAGAAAAATTTTGAAGGAAATATTTCTGATTATTTAAATTGGATTTTAAAAGCGCTGACGAACTTTTTTTTAATTGAAATGGTTGAATAATGCAAGTTTTAATAATACCATTTGATTTCGGGAGATTTTGATGACAATTTTTGCATTTTAATCGTTTTTCTGAAAAGGGCATCCAAATCTTACATGAAGGGCACTGCATTATTTCCCCCTTTTTTGATAATTCAACACCTCGAAAAACATGAATTTTTTCTAGATGGTTATTTCGATTCCACTCATTTATACTAATAAATTTTTTTTTTAACCAAATTACAATGGGACTTTTGTCTATTTGGTGAAGGTTTAGCAAATTGGAAAAATTCTGGAGGAGATTGGACTTTTTTCCATGAAATCGAGTTGATTCAGCATATTCTATTGATATATGTCCATTTTGATCATTATTTGTTTTATGTAGAAAAATTTCAATATTTTCAACCACAGCAGTTAAAAATGTATTTGAAACCTTCTTGATCTTAATGAAATCACAATAAGAAACAATCAATTTTCTAATATTCTGGCGTGAATTTAATGTAAGTATCGTTTCGGGAATAATCAATCCCAATATTCCATTTGGTGGTAGTAATCTTAAACTTCTCTCAATAAATACATCCGATATATCGAATTGGCCATTTGCAGATTGATAACCTGCCTTTCTAAGATAAGAAAGATAATATTTTGAGAGTTCTCGATAAAAAATATAAGGAGGGTTACCTATAATAATTGTAGGCTCAAATTTTTGTAGATCATCTGATTTATCCAAAAAGTCAAGTTGAAATATTTGAATGGGTGGAATGTCTTTAAGAATTTCAAGAGAAATATCCAATTTTTGATTTTTGATAAAAAGTAAAGATATAACTGTGGAAAGTATTATAGTCATGAATATGCTTAGAGGATCGAGATCAACTGCTGCAAGTTTATTCTTTATACCCTTCCATAATGATTTTCTTCTGGAATCTCTGGAATGAAGATTATTGTGTGAAAATTTTTTCTCTTTAAGAAATGGATGATTTTGAAGTTCTTGTATCAATATCCAAGTAATAAAGAACCCTGAACCACAACCAACATCCAACCAATGTTTTTGTGTAAATTTTTGTGGTTGTTTTTTGAAATAATATTGAATATTAATTTGTTCTATTTGTTTTTCTTTATTTTTAATTTGATTTTGATAATTTTTTTTCCATAGTAAATTGCAATTCGAGATAATTTCTTTAACTATTGTAATAGGGGTAAATACCTGGCCCAATTTACTTTTAATTTCACTATTTCGTTCCATAATAATTTGTGAGAATTGTTTTGTTATATAAATAAATTGGTTTTCTAAGTTCTTTTGTAAGAATAGGGTATCAAAAAAGTCTATCCAAGAATTGCTGCTTGAAGTATTATTACTGTGAAAAATTATTTGATTATCTGGCAAATCTTGCAAATTTAAAAATATAATGTTATAAAATTCTGAATAGTTCTCTGAATTAATTATATCTGAATGATATTCTAATGCTTTTAAAAATTGTCTCCAAAAATCAATTAACTTTCCATAAATATCTCGATCTGATAACAAGATAAAAAAAAAAGGAATACACTACCAAAAAAAATATCGAATTAATGGAAAAAGTTGTTTTTCTTCATATATTTTTAAGATACTTTTAATGATTAATCAAGTATAAAGAAATCTCTGAAAAAATATGAAAAAAAAGCAAAAAACTCAGTTTTTAACACTTATGCAGTTACAAATTCTAAGCTTTTTCCACAGTATTCACAAAAAACATGATGTTGTTCTTGCATTACTTGGATCATTTCTGGTGTGAATGATTGTCCACATTCTGGACAGTGAATTTGTCGGGAAGCTTCCATTTTTGAAGTTGCAGGCCGATGCGTTTCAATTTGCGATGCTGGTTTATATACTTTATTTATATCTGTTCGATATCTTTGTGTTGTTTTAGAGTAATGTTTTGGTGCGTGTATATGTCGTGAAATTGACTGGATTATTGTTTTAAGGATATTAATCGATGTTTTTAATAATTCAATTGATAATACAAATGCACCTTTTACGATATAATAAATGATTGTACAGAAACCAACTGTAAGTGCAACTAAACCAATGAAAATTAAAATTTGATTAAACACAGGTAAACTGTGAAGCCAACCACGAAAGGCTAAAAAAGTTTCGCTAATCGAACTTAAGCCATTGACAGCAACAATTGTATGTGACATTGGAGACATTTTTTTCAACCAAAGGGATATGAAGATTTTTCCTATTACACTTAAATTGTATAATACATATCAATTATTCAGAGACCATTTTTTATCATACTGAAAGTCACGGAGAACAATTGAATGCGGAAATTTTTGGTTTTTGATTTAGGCGAAACTCTGCTGAATTTTAATCAAACTGGAAAATGGCATGAGCGATTGAAAGAAGAAGTTGTTCCAGAAATGATTTCTCTACTTAAACAAGAAATTAAAAGAATTGAAAGAAATCCAACATTTGCAAGTCAAAATAAGATAAATTCTGAGATCCTTAAATTCGAATCTCAAAATGTACATTCGATTATTTATGATTCAATAGCATTAAAAGAAGAAAAACATCGGAGTATGATTTCCAGAATAAAGAATTATTTACTTAAATTATCCTTATCCTCCGAACAACGAATAATAAATTCTCAACTTGATGTCTTTCAACGAAACTTAGAAAAATATGTTTCTATTTATCCAGATGTTCATAAAACTTTGAAACAGCTACAAAAGCAGAAATATATTTTGGGATTGTGGTCGAATACTCCGTGGCAATCTCCTGGGAAAATTACTCTTTCATTAATGCAAAAATATCATCTTACTCAATATTTTGATTATATTTTTTTTTCTGGTGATTATGAAGTTCAAAAGCCTGATCCTAAATCATTAGAGATTGTTCTTCATGAATCAAAGCAATCAAAGGATGAAATGGTATATATCGGCAATTCAGTCATTGATATCATTACTGGAGTAAATTTTGGTATTCCCACTGTGTGGATTAATCGTGATGGTGGTGTGTTAACTCCTCAATGTCCACGTCCAACTTTAGAAATATCTAGCTTGAACGAATTACCTGAAATGATTAAAAATATTTAACTATTCAATATTATACTCAGAATTGGAGATCATAATTAAAAAAATGTCATATGTATATATGAAATCACTAGAGAACAGGGCTGAAAAATACGACAAAGGTATCCAAATTCTTACTTTTGGATATCTTTCCAGAATTAAGGAGCAAATCATCTCTAAATATCTGAATCATGGAGATTCGATTTTAGATATTGGAATGGGAACAGGAACTTTCTTAGTTTCATGTGCACTTTCTAAAAAAAATTTGATATTAAATGGAATTGATAAATCAGAAAAAATGCTGGTTGTGGCTAAGCAGCATATAACTGTTGCTAACGTTGCAAATAAAATTCAAATACACCACATGTCAATCGTTGATCTTGAAAAATTTTTTCCCCCAGCAAGTTTTAGCAAAATCACAGCCATTCTCTCCTTAAGTGAAATGTATCAGGCAGAGCAAATTTTCTGTTTACATCAAATTCACCGCTTATTGAAGCCTCAAGGCGAATTAATTGTAGTAGATGAAACCCGTCCTAAGAATTGGTGGAAAAAAGTGGTTTATTTTTTTATTCGTACTCCATTAAGTATTATTACATTTCTTCAAACTAAGTTATCAACGCATGCACTGAAGAATTTTCCACAATTGTTGGAATCCACAAATTTTATCTTGGTGGAAGAAAAAAAATATATATTTGATTCTCTTTCATTATTCCGAGCGAGAAAAAAATGAGTATTAAAAAAAAATTTCGTACAATTTATGGTTCACCATTAAAGTTATTTGCAGGATATTTATTTCGTTGGATTGGCTTTCCTATAGAACCTCAGTTGGTGAAAATTGGTCAACCAACAGAATATAGTCCCGTCTTGATTACATGTAATTTTAATTTAACTGTATTTCGGGTATTAAAAGCAATTCAAGAATTAGATTGTTGGCTCTTGATTGCACCCTCAAATGGCATCAATGTTTGGTGTGGTGCATGCGGGGATGATTTTCTCACAGAATCTGTAATATCTATAATAAAGACATCGAAAATTGAAGAAAAAGTTTCACATCGCACCCTTATTCTTCCCCAATTAAGCGCAACAGGAATTGACCCTATTGAAATAAAAAATAAAACTGGTTGGAATGCAATATTTGGGCCAGTATATGCAAAAGATATTCCTGATTATCTAAATAATCAAAAAATAAAAACTCCCCTTCAACGAGAAGTTAATTTTCCTCTATCTGCTCGATTGGAAATGGGTAATTTATACTTTTTTTCTGTCTTCTTTATTTTAAGTATTATTTATGTTATTTTAAACATATTTATCCCATTTTTGGATAAGACACTATATGTACAATTAATTGGTATGCTGCTTATCATGATTTACATACCATTGATAACTGTTCCGTATTTTTCCTTTAAAACAGGAAAAATGAAATTAGTTATATTCGAAATCGGCATACTTTTGCTAATAATCATTATTTGGGGTATAATTTGGTTCAATCCAATATACCTTGCTTGGAATAGCGGATGGTCACTTCTTTTTTTTCTGCTGATGAGTGAAGATTTACATGGGTTAACTCCAATTTTTAAAAGTGAATTGGGAGAAGCCACGTGGAAAAAGGGAAAAGAAAAGATGGAATTTTTAGGAATGCAATTCAAATTGAATCCTTATGGAGAGATAACATTTGATGAGACAAAATGTATTGGATGCGGTATGTGCAAGGAAGTTTGCCCTAAAAATATCTATACCTTAGATGAAAATCGCAATAAGATCGTTCTTACCAACCCTGAAAAGTGTATTAATTGCAATGCATGCATTCGACGATGTCCTACTTCATGCCTTCAACTTATACCAGAAAAAAAAATGACTAATTAACAATGTAATTCAAGAATTTATTAGCCATTTTGGATAAATAGAGTCAAAGATGAAAGATTTTGATTTCATATTTTTTTTATATCCCTAAAGCAATTTTTATTTATCTTTTTGAACCCACAACCTTTTTTATTCCCCTATCTTGCTCTACACATTATTATGGGAAATTCAAACAACTTCGAGGAATTATGGGAAGATATCCCTAGTTATGCATTTATTGCTTTAGGAAGGCGGGGACGGGAGCAGATCTCGTTATATCAATGTTTTACTCCAGGATGCAATGAAACAAAGCTTGATATGTTGCATATTGTTGATGCTGAAGAGAAAAGCATTCAAACAAATTCTGATGGAAGTAAAGTATCTTCTATTGCTTACAAAATTAAATGTGATACTTGTGGCTCTGTTTTTCGGCTTGTATTTGAACAATATCTCGACCCTAATCCTAATAAAATAGATGAAAATAATGAAGCAGAAGAAGATAATTCGCTAGTTTTATTCGAAAATGTATATGCTACTGATGAATCAGGACAAAATAATTATGGCCAGATTGGATTTGTGCAATCAAAATAATTTTCATTTTTGTATTATCTGAATTTATTAGAAAAAATATTTCTTTAAAATCATAAAGCAAATTCACTCTGGACTACAATTAAGTATTCAAGCTAGTTGACATATATAACCAAAGATGAAGCTAAATAAGTTAATCTTTATTTTATAATTTATTCATTAGATGTGAAACAATTATGCGCCCAATAATTCATTGCATTTTGCTAGATATGGATAATACATTAATTGAAATTCCCGATACACATTCTTATTTCGACGGTTTGATTCAAGAAGTAATTGCAAAAGATTTTCATCTTCCTATGCCTTCTGTTGAATCCAGGGATCAACTTTGGCGAACGGGAGATGATTTCATTCAAGTTTTAAAATCTTGGGGTATCGAAAATTATAAACAATTTTGGCACTTTTTTGATAAACGGGATGTGATTGGGCGCAAAAAATTGATGCAAGAAGGGAAAATGCAATTATATTCTGATGTTCTTCCCTTTCTCGAAAAAATAAAGAAAAAAAGCGTTCCTATGGCAATTGTAACAAATACTCCTAAATTTATTGCTGAACCAGAATTACAAGAATTTAATATTATTCGTTTTTTCGATTATATTGCAGGTTTAGGGGATATTCAAGAATTATGTAAACCAAATCCAGGAGGAATTCTTCAAGTTCTTAATCATTTGGGTTTTCGTGCATCTGAAGCAATATTTATTGGAGATTCAGTAGTTGATGCCTTAGCAGCTGTTCGTGCACGAATACATCCGATCTTAATTAGAAGGAAAAGAAAAATACCTAAATTTCCAAAAGAATTGGATGAAAAATCTGTACTTATCTTGGATAATCTAACCGATATTCACGATTATTTTCAAATTATAAGAAAACAAGAAATTATTAATGAGCAATCAAATTAATAGATGATTAAAATGGAAATTGAATTAGATACACATATTAAAAAAGTTTTTGTATATCAACAAGGTGCACGAATTGTACGTGTGGGCAAATGTAATCTTTCAAAAGGTTCACATAAAATCTTGTTAAGGAAGATGACAAAATTTTTAGATAAAAATTCTGTTCGTATTAAAGGGACAGGAAATGGAAAGATTCTAAATATTGGAATTGAAAAGCACACTTCACGTATTTCTAAAAATGAGGAAATTGTTAATATCAGGCAAAAAATTAAAGAAGTCAAGAAAAAACACCATGAAATTGAATTTCTGCTGGAATTTGTTGATGAATCTACTGAAAATTTGCGAAATTTCGGAAAAGAGTTCTATTCAAGAGCCCCTATTTATCTAATTCGTGATAAGATGGATTTTAATAAAATTTCAGCTACAGATAATTTCATAACGAAAGAAATGCAACAAAAAATTAAAGAAAAACAAAATGCTGAAGAAAAAAAACGCGAATTAAATGAAGAATTGGATAGATTACAGCGAGAACTTCAATTTCTGTCGCGAACATCATCATTTGAAGAATATTGGGAAATAAATATAAGTGTAGACGTTGTAAAAGATGGCGAATTTATTTTTGAAATCCAATTCCAAGTAAATAAAGCATCGTGGATTCCATTTTATGATATTAACCTATTGGAAAATAAAGCAGAAATAAAGTTGATGGCCAATATCTTCAATTATATGGAAGAAAATTGGGAAAATATACAATTAGAAATTTCTAGTGCCAATCTACGACCAGTTAAAATTGTTGAGCCATCTCCATTCATTATTAGAGCAATATCTCCAGAACCTATTATCAAATCACGCTCTTCAAGAAGTGGATTGAAATATATGAAAAAAAGAGCTATGGCTCCGTTACCCGCTGCAGCTCCTGAAGATGGAGAAATTGATACATATTTTGAACAACCTGCTTTGGATATGGTTAATAAAAAACCTGCTCCTAAATTGAAAGAAGTGCATGCAGATATATCTGAAAATTTAGGTGTTCAATCCTATTCGATTCCTGAGAAAGTCTCAATTAAGGCAGATAAACAACCTCATCCAATTATATTGAGTGTTTTTGCCTTAAATACCAAAAAAGGCTATTTCTGGAGTAGTGCAGCTCCAGATTTGCTTGTAATTAAAGATACAATATCAAATGGAGAGCAATTGATATTACCAGGAGAAGCTAAAGTATATGAACAAAATGAATTTATTAGTGAGATCTCCTTACCCTTAATTGCACCCTTTGAAACAATTGATATTGGTACTCGAAAAAGCCATGATTTAAGAATTGATAAAAAATTAGTAAATCGTCAATCAGCTAAAGAAGGAATTTTAAAAGGGAAAGTGGCAAAATTCTACGAATACGAAATTAAAATTAAGATATTTCGAAACAGATCCAATATTTTGAAAATTATGGATCGAATTCCCCATTCTGATTCTGAGAAAATAAAGATCGGAAAGATAAATTTTTCAGAACCTCCAAAAAAGCAAGAATTAGGTGTAATTACTTGGGAAATCGACATGGAAAAATTGAAAAATCAAGAAGAAAAAGTAATAAAATATTCGTTTGAAGTTACATGGGAAAAAGATATTAAAATTACACCCCCACTTCCATAATAAAATAGGTGACAATTTTCATTTTTGAGTGTAGATTAGTTTCATTATTCTTCCGATTTTCTGATTTTTTTTCATTTTAAATTAAAATGTTCTTTTTTTTAAAGATTCTAATAAATCTCAAGCCTAATTATTGGAATGGTTATTCTTTCTGAGGAATTTTCGAAAGGATCGTCAAAATGCCCTAAAAGTTGAATGAGATGTCTTTTTTGGGAAGATTCTCGATTAATTTTTATAAGGAACTGAATTTTCATATCAAAAACATTTGAATGCGGAGTATCTTCGAATATTACACTTATCCCTTTTGTGGGCTGAACTTTAATCTCATATTCTGCATGATATAATATGAGATCTGTCTGATTTTCTAAAATTATTGTTATTTTTTTTGACTCATTTTTATTTATAATCATTTCTGAATTTTCGGGTGAAATTTGGATAATTCCGATATTGGGAAATGTTTTCAGAATTTTTTCCTTGAAGATTCTCAGTAACTGTGATTTCTTTGGGTGAAATTCATATTCTGGCACGATTGAATTGTAAAGTTCATATATTTTTTGTTTTTTCCATAATTTTATGATTCTTTTAAATTTCATCTTTTCATCTTCATGTACTGGTGGAAGAAGAATTTTTTCTGATGATTTTTGAATATTTAAATTAAAGTCGGAGTTAATTTTCAGCCCAAAATAAAGTATCCATAAAGAAAAAGAAGAGAGATTTGTTCCCAATTTTAATTCATATTGCATGATTAATTTTGAATGGGAATAGCAAAATTCAACAAAACTGAGTAAAAATATTTCATTCTCTTTACAAATTGATAATTTATTCTTTTGTTGATTAATTATATTCGAAGAACTACTCATTACATAAAGCAATAATGCTTCATTTAAACGAAAGTCGCGATAAACTTCATATTTTTGAATGTAGGAAATTATTTTATATATTAAGTCTGCCAATTCACTTAATGGGTTTAACTGAATAGTTACATTTTGAAGAGAAGGTTCGATCCATTTATTTATCCATTCCTGCGTTTTTTTGTGAATTTTTCTTGAAAATGCAAAATTTCTTAATCGAAAAGTATATTCTTTAGCACTTTGAGCATTTCCTCTGGAAAGTGCCCAAATTGTTGCTAAGAGCACATCTGTTGTTTTATTTTCATCTAAATCCCAAAATATCATAAAAATTTCGCGAAGAATTATTATTTGAAGTTCTGGTTTGTTTATTAATTCTTTATTAACTGAAATAATGTTCCCTTTGGATTGTACTCCAAATCGAACTGGATGAGATCTATTTTGAAAAATTCGAACAGAGATTGTAGGAATGTTCTTCAAAGGATTTCCCCATTTTTGTTTATAGAGTTTTATCATTTTCTGGAATTTTTGGTTAATTTCTATAGAATCTTTATCAAATTTTGCAGTACTGGAAACTTTTGGTAAATTATATAATGTGATTGCCTTTCCATGCAACTCTTTTAACATTTTTTCTGTTTTTTCAACTGTAGTTGCTCCTAATGATTGCCCTGTTGAACTGAATAAATAAAATCTTAGTTCTTCGCCGAAATCCAGATATATCACAAAAGATGTTATTTGAAACGCTTTGATTATTATATTTGGTAATATAGTTCCTTTCTTAAATACCGTTTTTGGCTTTATTTTAAGTAATCTTATTTCTCTGGGCTTTTTTTGGATATATTCTTCTTTTACAAATTCGACCAATTTTTTTTTAACTTTTTGTTCATCTGAGTGAGAAGTAAGTTTCATTGCTTGCGATGATCTTTTTAAATGAGTAGATGAGTGTGATCTTTTGGTCGTTCGGTTCTTTATAACTTTACGTGATTCTTTTGGATCTCTTGATGGTGGCATGAATCACTTATTTTAAGTAAGCATCTTTAAAGAAAGCTCTATTTTTCAATAATCTGGTAAAAATTATATAATCAGCTAAAATTTCATTAAATTTGTTGAATCTTTTTCTATTTCTCTATTCATTTCCATCTTTTTTATCGTATTAAAAAGAAAAATTTTTTAGAAATAGAATACTTCTTTTCATGTTGGAAACTTATTCACACTGATTTTAGGAGACTCTAACTTGTATAAACAACTTACCCTTGAGCACGTTGTACGGATTCCTCCGACTAAATTTGGGAAAAATATTGAAGATGCTGCCTTTGAAATCTTATCAGAACAGTTTTCTGGTCAGATTTTCGAAGGAATCGGTTTTATAATTGTTGTTGTAGATGTCATCGAATTAGGCGATGGTAAATTACTTCATAATGATCCATGTCCATATTTTCCTGTAAAATTTAATGTATTGGCATACGTTCCCGAATTACATGAAATTGTTGAAGGAATTGTAATTGAATGTGTAGAATTTGGCGCTTTCATCCGTTTGGGTCCTTCTGATGGATTGTGTCATGTCAGCCAAATTACTGATGATTATATTAATTATGATAATATGGGTCAACGTTTTATAGGAAAAGAGACCAATCGAATTCTCACAGTTGAAGATATGGTGCGTGGTCGAATTATTGCTGTATCCATGGGATCAGGACGCTCTGGAAAATTAGGATTAACGATGAGACAACCTTATCTTGGAAAAATTGAATGGATTGCTGATGAGATTGAAAAAAGTGAAAGTTTCCAAGATTCAATAGAAGTTGAAGACTAATTGTTTTTTATGTTTTATGAATTTCATTCTATAATCAATACTTATCTAAATATTAATAACTGCGAGATGTAATCATGGTTAAAGAAAGAGCATGTAAAAATTGTCATTTAATCACCACTAAAGAATATTGCCCTAAATGTAAGACTCACACATTGAGTGAAGATTTTTCAGGGGCTGTTATTATTCTTGATCCCAAACATTCGCAAATTGCTAAGCGATTGAATTTTGATGTCCCTGGAAAATATGCATTAAGGGTTCGCTAGTGGATGATTTTATAATATTGATCTTTTAAAATTGTCATTATCTAGACTTTTTTTGATTTACTGTAGCTTATATACCTTGAGGTGTTCCTTTCCAATTTGCATTTTCAATTTGGAGAAATCTTTGTTGTTCTTCTTGATTCATAAGTGCCAAGTTAATTTTTATATTCATTCCAAAAGGTGTTAGCGCATCTTGAATATTTTTTACAAACAAATTTTTCATACTATCAGGTATATTTGGAAATGGAAGCTTTAAGGTTAAATGAATTTTTCCTTCTTCAATTCTCATATTTTGAATTATTCCTAACTCTGGTAAAGATGCATTTATTGCTGGATGTTGAATTTTTTCTAAAGCATCGTTAATTTTTGTTAAAAGTTCTTCATTCATGTTCATAATAATCATTTTTTTACAATCTATGATCAGTTATAAACTATAGAGTTTTATTGCATAATTATTCATAAATATCTTGTTATAGTTGATTAGTATAATTTTAGTGAAAATTAGTGCGAATTAGTCTTAATCCCTAATAATCAAAAGAGGAAGGTTTATGACAACGATGTTTCTTAAGTAACAAGGTGGTTAAATGGTGGATAATGTCACCCGATTTGTATCGCATGAATATCGCAATAAAGAATTTGAACAAATGGTTGAAAAGATTAGTGCAGAGGGGGGGATTAGTGTTGAGCTTTCGCGAAAATTCGCCAAAGATGCATTGCATTTGTGGGAAGATCGCCATCATCAAGATGTTTTAACTTTGTTTACAGCTAAACCTCAAACACTTCATCATGAGATTTCTCAAATGTTGGAATATCTTCGTGATAAATTACGTCCTGTAATTTTATCTAAAAAACGCATAGAAAAAGCCGTTGAAATTGCTGCGAATTGCTTAGAAAACATGTATCATATTATTTAATCAACACTAATTCTTGATCTATATTTGAAGATCTTTTTCAATACAAATCCTTTTTTTTCTTAATTTTTTTACTCTATTGTATCTATGTACTATAAAATTCCTTCAACACTTCGAGAACAATTAGCTCAACCTTTTGGTCATCATTTTATTGGTAATCCTGAGCAGACTGATGAACTAATAGACAAATGGATCGCTCAACAAATATCCAAACATACTCTTTCGTCCACCTCTGTCTCAGTTCCATTATCTAATTCAAATTTTTCTTCAACTCAAAATTTTAATAGTTATTCCAAATATCAACAAGATCTGATTAAAAACCGACCTTCTTTCCCTATCATTTCATGTGTTGGAGATGTTGTTAGTAGAACTTTTATGGAAAAAGAGTATTTACGACTTTATCTTAAATATTGTTTTATTGATGGAGGTACACAACGAGGGAAAAAAATTGAGATAATAAACTATCCAAATTTTAAACAACGCAAATTTCATAATCCGGTAGGTTGTATAAATGATGAAATCATTGAATTTATAAAGAAAACACGTGATGATGTTAACCAATATCTCGTTTGGATTGATGGAGAAGAAGATCTACTTGTTATTCCACTTATTTTAGAAATAAATCATGGTTTGGTATTTTATGGACAGCCTCCACTTACCGATCTCGCTCCTCAAATTCCTGCTGGATGTGTTGGTATTCGAATTAGCCCCCAAATTCAAAATAAAATCAAGATTTTATTCAACCAATTTATTCCCATTTCAGAGTGAGCAAAAGGCTTTCAGATGCACAAAAATTTTTTTGTAATGATACATTTTTGAATATAAGCTGAAAACGAAGGTCACTTACGGTATTTCCGTGGGCCACCAGATTCAGTTTAGGTGAAAAATTTGGTAGATATAAACGTTTTAAATAAAAAAGTAAATCCTCTTCTCCATCGCACAGAGATTGAGTTTGAGATTGAGCATTTAGGTTCTGGATCTCCAAATCGATTGGAAGTTCGAGAGAAGTTGGCAGCAATGATGACTGCAAAAAGCGAATTGACCTTTATTCGTAGCATGAAACCGCGATTTGGCATACCGCAAGTTCATGGAATGGCACACATTTATGATGATGAAGCCACTGCTGAAAAAATTGAACCTACATACATCAAGATCCGTAATATGGAAAAGGAAAAGCGGAATGATGCATGGAAAGCTGAAAAAGCCAAAAAGAAAAAGAAGAAAAAGAAAAAATAATCAGGTGAAAAATTAAAATGAGCATAAATAAAATAGAAGGCTTACAAAAAATTTACACAACTGGTTCAATGACAACATATCGTGTACAGAAAACAGCCAAAATTGCGGATTTATTAAAAGATTTGCATTTAGAAAGTAAATATTTTGTTATTTTAGTTGACGGTAAAAAAGCATCCCCCAATTCAATCATTGACAAAAATGCAGAAATAACCATTCTTCCTAAAATTGCTGGAGGTGGACGAGGTCGTCGAAACGTTAAAACAAAAGAAAAACGACAAAAACCACCACGCAATAAAAATAAAGGTCCAATGTGGTCTGTAGAGAATGGAAAAGTTATTCGAAATCGTAAAAGTTGTCCCAAATGCGGACCTGGGGTTTTTATGGCTGATCATTATGACCGTCAAAGTTGTGGAAAATGCGGATATACACAATTTAAACGTATAAATCGTAAAATTCCTTCTAAAAAATAGATAAATTAATTATTTTTCAAAATTTTTTTTTATGATTTTAGTTGTTTTTTTATACTTTTTCGTGATTTCAGATGCCACAACCATTTCTTTGCTTGGGAATTGAATCTACAGCACACACATTCAGCGTAGGAATTGTAAATGATAAAGGTAATGTATTAGGACTTTCTTCAGATACATACATTCCTCCAAAAGGTGGATTAAAACCAACTGACGTGGTAGAGCATCATTATAATGTATTTGAGAAGCAACTAAAACAAGCTTTACAACAAGCTCTAGTTGATTTAAAAGATATTCAATTAATTGCATTCAGCCAAGGCCCCGGATTGGGTCCATGTTTGAGAGTTGGAGCTGCAGTTGCTCGAACTTTGGCATTAAAATTAAAAATTCCACTAGTAGGTGTAAACCACTGTATTGCACATGTGGAAATTGGACGGGTGGCATGTAATTGCGATGATCCTCTTACTGTATATGTTTCTGGAGGAAATACAATTATCAGTGCATTTGAATCAAATCGATATCAAATATTTGGAGAAACAATAGATATATCAATTGGCAATTTACTTGATATGGTTGCGAGAGATCTTGGTATTCCCCATCCTGGTGGTCCAAAGATGGAGCAAATTGCTCTTAAAGGAAAAAATTTCATCAAAATTCCATATATCGTAAAAGGTATGGATCTTTCATTCTCAGGATTATATTCTTATTGTCGGAAAATGCTTCATGATAATGGATTACTTAAAGAATCAATAACAAAAAAAGCAGTTCAATCCCAGAAAAAGGTTATTTGTAAAGAAGATTTAGTATACTCTCTTCAAGAAACTGCATTTTCAATGATCGGAGAAGTGTGCGAACGCGCTATTGCTCATACTCATAAAAAATCTGTTCTACTTACAGGTGGAGTAGCTGCAAATCGACGACTTCAAAAAATCATTGCAGACATATGTGAACATCAGCAAGTTGATTTTAACGTAGTTCCAAGACGATTGGCTGGTGATAACGGGGCTATGATTGCCTGGACGGGAATTTTACAATATCAAAACAGCGGAGAAACTTCTATTGAAAATTCTGAGATAATTCCAAAATGGCGTATGGACGATGTTCCAATTTCATGGAGAGCTGTCCATATATCTAAATCAAAATTTGGGGAAATAAGCAATACTTTAAATTTTAGTGTTAGTCCTAATCCCCAAATTCAAAATTTATTTTCTAGTATTTTAATGTCATCCAATGTTGATGGAGAGACGGGAATTTTGAGTAATTTCCTTCAAAATTTTGAAGTAATTGGTCATGGCGCTGAAGCATTTTTAGTTCGGATCAATTGGTTTGAAAAACCTGCACTTTTAAAAAATAGAATTAAAAAATCCTATCGAATTTCTGCAATAGATTTACCCCTGCGAATTCATCGGACTATTACTGAAGGACGACTTCTAATTTCTTTGTATCAAGCAGGGATTCCAGTACCTTTAGTTTATGATATAATACCAAATGAAGCTGCTTTGATTATGGAATTTATCGAAGGGAATCGATTAAAAGATATAATTCCTGAATTAACTCCTCAAAAGATTCAACAGTATTCTTATTTAATTGGAGAATATTTAGCTTTAATGCATAATCTAGAGATTGCCCATGGCGATTTAACCACCTCAAATGTAATCCTAAAGCCTAACCACCAGTTAATTTTAATTGATTTCGGATTAAGTGTTCCTGATGTTGGAATTGAAGAAAAAGCTATGGATATTCATTTATTTCAGCGCGTAATTAAAAGTTCTCATGGAGATTATTTTGATTTAATGGTTCCTGCATTTTTAAATGGTTACAAGCATCAAATTGCTGGTAATTATGAAAAAATTATAGAACGGGTGGAAAAAATATCCTTACGTGGGAGATACATCTCTAAATCGCTTCGATAAAAATCTAAATCACTTCGATAAAAATCCGAATCTCTGTAAAATTATTGTTCTTCAATCAAAAAGGGGAAAAAAGTAGTATTTTATATTAGAAACAATCATTCCATTTGTTCGATTAATTCTTTGGCATTGGGTTTATTGTCTAACATGAATTTGATCCATTGTTTAATTGCATTTTCTCCACCGGCAAGTAAATCGTCTAAATCAACACTGTCGGTCTCAGATTCTCCTTCAATGGCTTCTTTCCCAATTCTTACATTCCAGATTTTCGCTAACGTTTCTATAGCAGGTGCTCCAAGTTTAGAAAGCCCCCAAATCGCCGACTCTCTTGTATTCTTTTCTTCATGGATAATCAGCTTAATTAAAGGGTTGATGGAAGGTCTTCCGAGTTTAGTTAATGCCCAAACACCGCTGGCTCGAATATCTTTGACCTCGCTATGCAAAGTCTCCAGAAGGGGTTCCACTGCCATTGCACCCATTTTACTAAGGCTCCACACGGCTGATGCACGCACATCCTTAGAAATATTTCCTAAAGATCGAATTAACAAGGGAATGGAGGGTTTTCCAATCCGATTTAGCGCTTGTGCAGCACTTTTTCTTACATCTGCATTGTCATCACCCAAAGCCTCTACTAAAATTTCTACCGATTCTGGCTTTCCCATTTTTCCTAAAATATAAGCCGCAATTCGACGGTATGTATAGTCGTTATGGTTGAGCAATTTGGTTACAGGTTCTAACGCTTCATCTCCCATTGATGCTAATTCATTAGCGGCATCGAGGCGAATTTTGGTATTGGGATCACCCAACTTTTGAATTAATTCTTCAATTTTTGAACTCAAAAAATTTCACACCGAAAAAAGTTTTTCTACCATTAAAAGTGGGGGAGAGATTAAAAAGATAATGTTTCCCACATGTGATAAGTATTGAAGTAGCTCACCACTAAAAAAACAAAATTTAGTTGAACAAGAATAAATATGTTAAGAAAAAAGATCAAGAAGGCTAGAAACAAAAATCTGTGGGTGATATTCGAGTGAATAGCGACATAAATCGGCTTTTGTGTGGATTCCTGTCTCTACAGCAATAGTTGTAATCTGTGCATGATTACCTGCCAATATGTCGGTTGATAATCGATCTCCAATTATCACAGCTTTTGATGGATCGATTTTTAATTGATTTAGAATGAATTTTATACCAGTAGGATCTGGCTTACCAAAGATTTTTTTTGGAGGAGAATGGAGAGCTGTCTGAAGAAATGTTACTAAGGCACCTGCTCCGGGCCATAGTGCATCTGGTCCAGGAAAAGAACTATCTGCATTTGTGGCATAAAACTCTGCTCCTTTTTGAATTAACATCATGGCACATCTGAATTTATTATAGGTAACAAATCGATCCCAGCCTACTAGCACAAAATCAGCATAAATATCACTTGGAAGTACTTCTAAATTTATCAGTTCAGGATACATTTCATTTAATATCTTAAATCCTCGTTCTTTCATCACTTTATGCAATCCATTTTCACCAATTATAAAAGCAGTTGCTGCAGGATATTTTTTTGCTAAAATATCTGCAGAGATATAGGCAGATGTGAAAATTTCTTTATCTTTTACATCTAAGCCCATTTTTTTAAGTTTGTATGCAAAATCTTGGCGTGTTTTAGAAGAATTATTTGTCAAATAGACACATTTCTTATTCATTAGATTAAGTTTTGAAATGAATTCTAACGCTTCAGCAATTGGTTCTGAACCTCTATAAATAACGCCATCTAAATCAAAAATAAACAGTTCTTTTTGCTCTATTACATTCATTAGGATATATAAACAATAACATTATTTGAAAATTGTTGTGAAATTTTTTAAAGGAAAATTCTAATTTATGAATAGGGTGCTTTCAATAAATGAGCAAAAACCAAGATTCTATGGAATTTTTTAATCAAGATTTCTATTCTCAAATCCATCGTTTGAAAAAACAAGGTCAATTTTATACGTTAACGCGCCTTGTTGCTGGTTTTATCCGAACTGCAAATGATTACAATTTAGATGTTTCCGAATATGAATATTGGTTAACAAAATACTATAAAGCTGAACGCACAGAAAAAGATATGCTCCCCCATGAAATTGATGTTTTATTAGCATCATATGAAGATAGACTACGTACAATTATAAGATATCAACCAATTGAACAAAGATCAAATAAATCATCCCAAAGATTATCTAGTTCTCCGAATGATCAAAAATCTTCGCGTTTATCGAATTCTTCTGAATTAATTAATGAGACTATCAATCTTGCTTCTTCATCTGCTTCGAATTCGGTAGATAATTCCATATCATCAACAATTTTTACTTCTAATGAAGATGAAAAAATGATTAATTCAATTGTTGAGAAAGTCCTTGATGAATCTAGCGAAGATTTTGTTGAAGTAGATTCTCTGAAGAAATTTTCGTTGAAAGATGGTCTTCATCCGTTTGGGAATTAAAAAGATTAATTTTTAAAACCTCAGCGCTTTAATTTCATGAACAATGGCTTCATTCCCATTCAATGAATTATGGAATTATTATTTACTTATAGCTTCACTAAATAAAGATTCTATTATGTATTATGGTGATAAAAAAGCTAAATGTCATATAGGGGCCCTTATTCAAGCTGCTTCTACACTTTATTCATCTTTTTATCCCCAACAAATTCTAGAGTTCAAGAATTTTAGTCCAACCAAAACAGATTTCTTTTTTATTGGGGATATTCATGGATCTTTTTCATCTCTTCACCAACTTATTTCTTTCTTTATAAAAAAAATAGAAGATGCTTCTACTAAACAGCGCAATGTAAAAATTATATTTCTTGGAGATTATGTTGATCGAAATCCCCTAGATTTACATACATTAATATTTCTTCTTTTATTCAATTTGAAATATCCCAAAAATGTATTATTGCTTCGAGGAAATCATGAAGAAAAAACTATGAATAAACAGTACGGCTTTAAATATTCTGTTCTAAGACAATTTTCAAGATCTTTATTTTATCAAATCTCAGATTTTTTTACAAAATTACCACTTGTGGCAATCTTTTCAGTTCTTAATTCTTTTTCGATGATTGCGCTACATGGAGGAGTACCAATTAACTATGAAGATCCTTTAAATCCTATATTACTACGAAAAATTGAGTTGAAAGCAGCTAAATCTTCCATTTTAAATATGGATGAACTTTCCCAACAAATTTTATGGAATGATCCCAGTGAAACACTCCCTAAATCGGTAGAATTTTGTCCAAATCGGTATCGTGGAGGCACTTTTTTTGAATTTAACAAACAAATTTTCGACATTTTTATGGAAGCGAATAATTTTAACCTAATGATAAGGGGGCATCAACAATTTTCCACAGGATATCGGTTCTTTTTTGAGCAGCGGTTACTTTCGTTATTTTCAACTGAAATGTATGTTGGGAATAGAATTGATGGTTGCATCGCTAAAATAAATCTTCCAAACAAAAATAATAAAGAAGCTACTGTGAAATTGCTTCATATTCGTGATTTAAATAATTAGAGTAATATTTTAAGTAAAAAATAAAAAAAATGTGTAAAAAACCTTATTTCTATTTTTCAAATTCTTGAATCTTTAAAATCACATCATTTAACGAGAGATTAGAATTTTGTTTTCCTGTAATAAAGTTCTTCAAAGTATACTTCTTTTCTTCTTGTTCTTTTGGGCCTAAAAACAAAAGAAAAGGTATTTTCACCCGATTAACAAATTTACTAATTGAGCGAAATGAACGATTCATAATATCCATTTCTACCCGAATTCCATTTTTACGTAAAATTTTTGCAATTTCAATCCCAAAGGTTTGTGTTTCTGCTTTTGTTCCTATGAATATTTCTGATCTTGGTTGTTCTGGTGGAAATTTCTCTTGTCGCTCTAATGCAAGAATTATACGATCAAATCCAAAGGAGAAGCCTAATGCTGGAGTTTCTTCACCTCCAAAAGCGCGAATCATTTCATTATAACGGCCTCCGCCACAAATTTGTTTTTGCTTTCCTAAAACAGGAACATCAATTTCAAAAACAATGTTTGTATAATAATCTAAACCTCGAGCAATACCGCAGTCTATTACATAATTCTTGATATCTGCTGCTTCAATAAGAGTGCTAACACGTTGAATCTTAGATTTATTTATTGCTTCGAGAGTCTTTGGATATTCGATAAATAATTGATTTAAACGTGATATTACATTTGTAGATTCCCCTGTCATATATAAAAGTTGCTCTAAGCGTTCAATAATTGCTTGTGGGATCTTCTCTTCTTGCATCGATCCATAATAATCATCAAGAATGCTTTGTTCTGTCTGTTCTTCGTCTAATGCACCTATTTCTAATTTTCGGAGTAAACTTGTGATTCTATCAACTATTCCAAATATTTTCTTTTGTTGTGTTAGTGAAAGTTTTTCTTCCTCCAAATATGATCGTAATATGGTTAGATCATTAATTCTAAGAATATATTCTTCTATCTCAAACCGTTCCATAACATTCATTGCAACTATCAACATTTCTGCATCTGCTGTGGCTGTATCCGCCCCAAATATTTCAATACCTGCTTGAGTAAACTGTCTAAAACGTCCAGGTGCAGGTTCATCATATCTAAAACACGGACCAATATAGTAGTATTTTTGAGGTTTGGGTCGATACATTAATTCACTTGTGATATAAAACCGCGCTAATGATGCAGTATATTCAGGACGAAGCGCATAAAGTGCTGGATTTTCATCGGCGCGGTGTTTTGGAGGATCATAAAATGTAAAAATATCATTAATGATTTTTTCACCAGATCTTTTTTTGTAAATTTCGAAAAACTCATACATTGGCAGTTCAATTTGCTCAAAACCAAAAGATTGAAAGATTTTTTCAAGTTTGATATAGACTTCTCGTCTTTTATTCATCTCTTCAGGTAGAAAATCAATAGTACCAGAAGGTCTCTGCAAATTTATTTTTTCCATTTCTTTTTCGCTTTGCTCGGCCAGAAGGACTCACCATTAAATTATTTGATTTTTATTCAAGGCTAATATTCAATCAATTCTACTAATATAACTTCAGCAATAATATTTTTGCTTTAATCGAGGTTGCTAATTAGAAAAGAATGTGCCATTAACTATCAAAACCCAAAAACATGTGCGAATAAGTTTTTCTTTTTAAAAAGAATATTGATATATTTTCATCTCTTAATCACAGCAATATAATGATTTGATCTGCAAAAAATTGGCTCAATTAAGGAAATGATTTTAAATAGCAAAGCAATGATTTTAACTAGCAAAGTAATGATTTAACTAGAAAAACAATGATTTTAATTAGAATAACAATCATAAGTGTTAATTGGTAATGCAAGATATTTTAGGTGA
Source organism: Candidatus Harpocratesius sp. (assembly GCF_054039255.1). Taxonomy (NCBI): domain Archaea; kingdom Promethearchaeati; phylum Promethearchaeota; class Promethearchaeia; order Promethearchaeales; family Promethearchaeaceae; genus Candidatus Harpocratesius; species Candidatus Harpocratesius sp. Next base: position 34,591 of record NZ_JBPLBG010000043.1, on the reverse strand, counting down.
TTAAAAGTGAAAATTATTGAACGAATCCAAGCTTTTGATGTTGTACGCGGTTTTGCAGTAATTTTTATGGTTATTCTTCATACTGGTCTTCATGAATGGCTTGGTGCACAAGAACTTGAAGGTGGGGAACAGCAGGCTGATCCAGTAATGGGCTTCCTTATCTTCTTTTTAACAATCGCAGGAGTCTATTCTACAATATTAGGGGCAGTTAACAGCTATATGTTTTATCGACGTATAGAATCAGGAAAAAATACTCCCGCCCAGCTAACTTACTATGGTTTATTTCTCGGAATATTCTTAATCGCGCTGAATTTCGTGTTTCGAATATTTTTAAGTGGCGATTCTGGTTGGTTATATTTTTTAGTTAAAAATGGAAATCCCACCTTTTCAGAGCCATTTTGGCTTGTAAGTAGTTCTGCTTTGACAATTTTAGGTTTAAATTCTATCTTAGTCCCCCTTATTATGCGAATTCTTAATTCTCGACTTACAAGTGGATTGAAAAATCGTCAAGTCTATGTTATTCTCTTTTGTATGGGTTCATTAATTTTATTATTAACATTACCTTTCCGTTGGATGGGGGCTCCTGCAGTTGATTCATTAATCGATTCTCACCGCTATGTATTAGCATGGATTCTCGGTTGTTTTGTATATGATAATTTTCCTCTATTCCCATTTGTAGCTTATGCTTGTTTTGGGGCTATTTTGGGTATTGCTTTAGCACGAAAAGAAAAACCTAAATATATTTTGGAGTATACATGGTTTCAAACAATATTTTGGTTCGGAGTTGGATTTCTTGGCTTGTATTCTCTTGGGGGGATTCATCCAAGCTTAATCTATGAAACTTCTCGAATTGCTCTGTTGGAAGATTTCTTTAGGCATATTAGTCAGTTAGGCGTGGTATTTCTTTTCTTTAGCCTGGCATTATCTATCGTCGATTTCGCACCTTATGATCGAAAAATACGCCGTATTAAAGGATTCCGTTTTATCACTCGCTATGGAATGATTTCACTCACAGTATATATTTTTGAAGCGTTTTTCTCTGGGTTGATAACAGGTTTATTAAATTTAATCCCTGCATTTCATAATTGGAATAGTTCTATTGTGTGGGTAATTGTATTGGGTACTGTTCTGGCTGGTTTATGGGGGGTAGCTGCTAAATTCTGGGAAAAAGTAGGTTATAAGTATTCTGTGGAATGGTGCTTAATTTGGATTGCAGGCAAATTTTCAGGAAAAAAGAGCGAGAAATACCAAATGGAACGAATTTCAAACCAAAATTCATCTGAACTTGCTGAACTTGAAAAAATATCATAAAATATTGAATAAGACGTTTATATCTTTTTTGTTATACCATTTTCTGTCTTTCAATGTTAAAAGTAAAAGAAATCTTCTATTTTTTGTAAATTTAAGTTTTCTTCAGCAATTTTAACGCTTATATTCCTTTGTCTTGTTGAAAATATTAACCCGTTTGAAAAGTAGAATGGTAGCCCGGCGCGGAATTGAACCACGGTCACAGGGGATTTGTGTTTAAACGAAGTGTATTTTCCACCACAACCCTGCAGTCTACGACTAACATACCGGGCTTTTTTAAATACTAAATGATGTATGCAAAGAAAGATAATTAAAAAAATTTCCTCTACATTGATTAACTTTCGGAATTAAAGCAGATGTTGAAGAATTGAACTTTTAAATAGATAGATCTTTAATGATTTAATATGAGTAAGCAAGAGTTGATAAAAAAAGAAAATTCTACTCAAAAATCGTTGAATCGAATTGCTTCCTTGGATTTTCAGCGTGGTTTAGCTGTTTGGATGATGGTATTCCTTCATGTATTCAACCATATTTATGATTATTCATGGGTTGATATGGATACGATGTTTAATGGTTCAATTCCCTATTTTCTTGCGGGATCTTTAGTTTTATTAGCATTTTTTGGAAGTTGGGCGGGATATTTTGTGCTTCTTTCTGGGATTGTTACTACTTTAACTTTTTTTAAATCTACAATAAAAGGTAAATCTGTAAAAAACTTATTGAAGAAGCAATTTCTTACTGGATTTGGGATTTTAATAGTAGGATATCTTACAGAAGCATTTGGTTATTATGGCTACTTTGGTTCATCAATTCGAGCTGAAAAATTGTTGAATATAATGCCATTTCTTTGGAGGCGTCTTTTTATTATGGAAGCACTGCAGATAATTGGATATACATATATTTTGAACGCAATTATCCTTTATTTCTTAAGTATAAATAATGGAGTATCGAAATATCGTAGAAATATTACGATATATGCAATTCTCTTTATGATTGTGTTGGGATTTACTCCATTGATTTGGAATTGGATTGATAATTTAAGTTGGATCCCATATGAACCTTCAGGTTATCATGCAACATGGCCTAGTGAATATTTACAATATACAAATGCATCATTTGTGACATATCTTTGTGTGATAATTGCAGGTGATCTTTATCCCATTTTTCCATTTATCTCCACTACTTTTGCTGGGGCAATTATTGGGATAATGCTATCAGCACCAAAACCCTTTAAAAAGACTCCACGGTATATTTTTTATGGTAATTCAATGATATTTTTGATAACAATCGGAATAATGATTTTTGGAAATTTTAATATTACTTTTGAAAGACCACCGATGGGATATTATCTATTACTGCTTTGGACACAAATAAGTGTGGTGAATGTACTCCTGTGGTTGGTTGAATTTCGCGGAAACGGTGCAAAGTTTGGAAATCATCTATTCACCAGATATTTTCGGCGATGGGGAATGATTCCAATGACAATTTTTGCACTACAAATTTGGTCTTTAGCTCCAAGAATTATTTTCAATTTTACTGTTCCATCAACCAATCTCCTTAATGAGCGTCTTCCATATGGAAAAGAATGGATTGTGTTAATGTTTGCTGTTATTACTGTTATTTTCTATGATATTCTAATATGGTTGTGGGGAAAAGTGAATTTTAAGGGAAGTTTTGAATGGATGGTGCTAAGATTAAATCATTTGGAAAAAGATCCAAATACAAGTCGTTTAAATTTTAAAAATATGATTTATCATGTTAATTGGGTAAATTATTAAAAATTATTTGCATCAATTGAACAAATAATTACAATTTTCAAGAATTATCTATCTAAAATGTAGGATTGTATATATTATCAATAATAAAAAGAAATTCCTACTTTATTCTTTTTTGATATTTTTAATAGAATCCAGAAAAAATACTCTTGCATTCAGAGAATTCAAAAAATAAGAATTTGAATCCTTTTTTCATTTTTTGTATGTGATACAAAAAACTTATTAGGCTTTAGTGACGATCTTATAAAGTAAACGTCAAGATGGGAACCTTCTTTAAATTCCCAATTTGATAACAAATAAAATTATAAAAGTGAAAAATATGAAAATTGGTGCTTTAATTGGTTTTATTATTGCTGCCTTAGGAGCTTTTCTTCGTTCATTTGCATATTTTCGAGTTATTACAGTTAACTTATGGATAGATTTTCGAAATGCTTCATCTGTAATTGGAACACCAGTTCCTTTAATAATTGTTAGCCATGCTGTTTTTATCTTTGGAATGTTGCTAGTATTTTTTTCAGGTTTTGTTAAAAGTACAGGTATGATGATAATAGGTAATATTTTCTTTATAATCACCTTTTTGATGGAATTGATCTTTTGGCTCTTTAACTTAATGTATGGAGGAACATTAATTATTTTTAATGGAGTTTATATCCTTTCTTCTTTGCTTTACATGCTTGGTTGCATCAGTTTCAGAAAACATAATGTAATTACAGTTATCACTGGAATTTTACTCTTTTTATTAGTTGTAGGGATTCAAGGTGTTGTTGGGATTGGACTTTTGGCTCAATACAATGATGATAATGGATTTATAAGCATGTATTTTGTAATGCAAAGTGTTTTAACTATTTTTTGGGTATTTCATGCTTTGTTATTCAGTTTTTCTAAAAAAGAATTGGGATGGAGACATGAGGATGAAGATGATTCTTTATCTGTAGAATCAGGGGCTGCTTTTGCAAGTTATGTTCCATATGAAACAAGACCTCGCACTGAAGGAAAGGGTAAAAAGAAGAAAAAGAAGAAAAAGGATGATTTTACCTTTGATTTTTAGAGTATTAAAGTAACAATTATGTCTTTTTGATTTTTTATTTAATTTTTTCCTGTATTTATTTCTAAAATCAATTTATTTCTTTGGTCATACTTTCTTGAGATCTTTATCTTTAGCTAACAATTATAATGTTATTAGTCAATCTCTGGTGTTTTATTTAAAAATCTATATGCTGTAAGAAGGTATACCTTTGTACATTTTACTAAATCATCAATATAGACAAATTCATCCGCATTATGGGCATTATCTCCACTGGGTCCGAACACAACAATATTCTTTATACCTGTTTTTCGAAAATGACTTGCATCGGTCATACCAGGAGAAAGAAAGAATAAACGCTTAGTTTTATATATTTTCTCAAATTGGGAAGCTAAAATAGTGCAAATTTCGTTGTCTTTAGATTCTATTTCGCCTGTATTCATAATTATTGGTTTTAAAGTAATGTCAACTAATCGATTTCGAACATAACGTGAGTGATTATGAATTTTTTTATTGTAAAAATTTACAGGAACTTCAATTTTATAATGTAACTTATTAGCAAAACGAATGATATCATCAATGATTACTTGAAGGGAAATACCTGGTAATGCTCTAATATCCATAATTAATGTGCAATCGTCTGGAATGACATTTGATTTTGTTCCTGCTTGAATTTGGTTAAAACTGACAGTAGTATGAAAGTATGCATTTAATGTGAGTCCATCTTCATTGTAATCGCGAGTTTTTCCTTTTTTATCTGGTTTTGATTTTGAAAATAGAGAACCAAGCAGTGTCGAAATGTTGTACCTTGCTAAAATTCCTTTAATAAGGTCTGAAAAAGTAACTGGCGGTTTAGGATCGTGAAATTTCAATCCCTTTTGGGCATTATTAATAAATCGAGCGGCTTTATTTAGTGCATTTGATTTTGGCTTTGGTTGAGATCCATGTCCAGAAGCTCCGTGAAAGTGTAATTGAATCCAATTTGCACCTTTTTCCCCTATAATTATAGCTGGGCTTTTAATTGGGGGTTGCCCTGTTGGCTCTCCAATAATTCGCGCATCTGCAGCCACTACTTCTGGAAATTTACTGGATAAAAATGCCGCACCGTATTTTCCGCTGATTTCTTCATCTGGTGTTAAAATCATCTGTAATTCTCCAGAAAATTCAACCTTAGATTGTTTTAATAGAGCTATTGCCATCATTTGGGCAGCAACACCACTTTTCATGTCGATCGCGCCTCTTCCGTATATTTTTCCTTGAATTATTTCTGGTTTTAACGGATTTTCGATTATTTTCCAAGTGTTTTTATTAAAAGGAACAACATCTAAGTGTCCCATAAATCCTAACCGGCGTCCCGGTTTATTTCCTTTAAGATTAACAATTAAATTTGGCCAAGTATATTGTTTTTCATTTCCTTGATGGGGACATTCTATTATTTCTGTGTTGATATCCCATTTTTTAAAAAAATCACTGCAATGTTTCACAATCGGATGAAGATCGCTGAAATAATTTTCATTATATGTTCTAGTGTCGAATTTAATCAAATCTATAAGCAAATCAACAAGTTCATTTCTATGGTTATCCACCATAACTAGCAATTTTTGTTCTTTATTAGATAGTGGTTCAAATGGAGTGATTTGTTTTTCTTTCATTATATTTGAAATTATTCGATTGACACCAAAAAATCTATGTTATGTAATCAAGTGAAAAAAAGAATATTATTGTAAACGATTAAAATTTAGCAAGTCGTCGATGATATTTACATGGCTTACTAGCATTCGTTGGCAGCAAAATCGAGTGATCCCGAGCTTTTCCCAGATTTCTTCAATGGGTATCCCTTCTTTGCGCATTTGTTTATATGGTTCAAATAAATGAGCGATAGGTTTTCCACATGAGAAACAACGCATAGGTATAATCATTTTTATCACAAGTTGAATTAGTGCGAATAAGTTCATGATAAATAAGGTAGCATAGGGTATAAAATTTGTGTAAGATTCAGAAAAATTCAAGAAAAAAATAGTTGAATTTCTGAATTTAGCCATTGTTTAGCGAATCTTAAATAATAGTATACAGGATTTCCTAAAATGATGATTCCTATATTTAGACAACAAAAAATGCCATTTTTTTATAGTAATTGTAAGAAAGAAGTATTGTTAAGTATTGACTTATAATTAATGTGGTAGTTTATAAAAAAATTTTAAACGTTATAATAATAACATCTAAATTCTAACGTTTCAATTTATAATATATGATTAAATCTTTCAATTACTATTTTATTAAAAGTATTTATGAAAAAATAAATTATACGAGGTGACAAAGATACAATGAAAATTAACAGCGAATTCTCTAACCCGGATAGGATAAAGATGCAGAATCAGAAATTTTTCCAATTTTAAATTTGATTTTTTTTTTCTTAGATTTCTTTTTTATGAGATAGTAAAAAAACTATATAAAAATTAGTTTTGTTAATATATTAGCAAATGAATATGATTTCAAATAAAAACAGTGCTTTTTTTAACTCGCAGAGCAAATTTAAAAATAATTATGAAAATTTATCACGGCAATATTATTACATGCGATGCAAAAAATCATGTCTATTCTTATTTAATTACTGATAGTGGTCGCATTCGCTATGTGGGTGATGAAATTCCTGATACATATAAAAATCAAGGTGAGCAAATCGAATTAGGGAATCGAGCACTTCTTCCTGCTTTCGGCGATGGTCATATCCATTATTCGAATTGGGCAACGATCGCATCGGCTTATTTTGATGTGCGTGATGCAAAAAATTTCGAAGATATTGGTATAATCATCCGAAATTTTCTACCTAATGCTAAAAAATTTAAGATAATCGCTGGTTTTGGGATTTCCAAGCACAGTGTTGAAGAAAAACGGCTTATTACCCGTAAAGAACTCGATGAAATTTATTCTGAAAAACCTCTAATTATTATTGGATACGACGGTCATTCACTGGTTGCAAACTCCGCCATGATGGAGAAATTTCCTGAAAAAGTAAAACGAGCAAGAGGATTTAAGTCTGATCTCGGGCATTTATTTAATGAAGCCTATTATGAAGGATTAGATTATGCCACTTCATATATCTCTCCAATTACATTAGTAAATTGTATTATAAAAGGATACGATAAAATAGCGAAATATGGAATTGGGTTGATTCATTCGGTTGAAAGTATTGGATTCCCTAATGATTTGGATGTAACTTTAGCATTGCTTATAGGTCGCGCACAAGCTCACAAAAATTCCATACAGACTCGATTATTCTTTCAAACCATGGATATTTCAAAGGTAAAAAAGCGAAAATTACCACGAATTGGTGGATGCTTTGCAACTGCTTTAGATGGTTGTTTTGGTGCGTGCGATGCTGCTTTAATTGAGCCTTACACTAATGATCCTAATAACAAGGGGATCCTTTTTTATTCTGATGAGGAAGTAATTCGTTTTACTAAAGAAGCAAATCGAGCAGGATTACAAATTGCTATGCATGTTATTGGAGATGCTGCAATAAAACAAGCCATACGCGCTTTGGAAGAAGCGCTAAAGGATTACCCCAGAGAGGATCATCGCCATACAATAATTCATGCTTGCTTGATTTCTCCAGAAGATATTCAAAAGTGCAAAAAATTGGGAATTGGGATTACTTTACAACCTGGATTTTTAGTTTCACCTCTAGAACCAGAAAGTTACTTAAATCAAATTTTAGGTGATCGAGTTAAATCGAGTTCTCCTTTGCGAATGATTAAAGATGCCGGTGTTCATTTAAGTGGAGGGTCAGATGGGCCAGTAACGCATCCCGATCCCATTGAAGGCATATATGGTGCATGTAACCATCCTTATGATTCTTCACAATCGCTAACAATTCAAGAGGCGTTAAGGATGTATACATATGAAATTGCATACACCAGTTTTGAAGAAAAAGAGCGAGGTTCTTTGGAAATTGGAAAAATTGCTGATATGGTGATTTTAAATAAAAATCCATTGAAATTAGAACCTAAACAATTAAGGGAATTACAGGTCGAAAAATTAATTTTGGCTGGGAACCCCTATAGAGAAGGAATGGGTATTTGTTCAATGTTGTGGCATGCGATGTGTGGAAGAAAACTTCCAATGTAATTTTTTTTAATGATCCAATTAATTTAATCTGATGAGGCAAATGTGATTATTGAAATAAATAAATAAAATCTTTTCATCTTTTTACAATAATTCTCATCTTTTTTTGAATTTCATTCATAATTATGGCAAATAGAAACTTATTTACACCAATCTATACTGTATCTTTCTTTAATATATTTCATTTCTTCTTGAATTTGCTCATGTGGGTATATTTTTGAATATCCTTTAGCATTATAAAGCAAATGAGAAATAAATGTTGTTAATTTTCGCTTTTTTCCTTTTACTTCTTTCATTTTCGTTTTTCCATGTGAATTGGTGCAAAGATAGTATATATAATTAAAATTAGTTTTGATTTTTTTTCTATCTCTCCATTTGAGCATCGGATCAAAAATTCGAGAATGACCTTTGAATATTAACCCCCAGAGTAAATACATCAGAACAATTCCCATATTAAATTCAATCAGTGTATTGACGATAAAAAGCTCAAAACTCCAGCTTCCTTGTTCTAACCGTATACCAGATACAGCTAAGGACAGTTCTAAATTCATTTCTACTAATGTTCCCGCAGCAAATAGGTAGAAAAAGTCTTCCCACTTTATTTTTTTGAATACTTTCAAGAAGAGTGCAAGAATAATATTAAATATTGTCATAATCGTAAAAAGAATTCTTTGTTTGTCTTTGTTCATATTGCGACTAACTCGTAATATTGTATCATTCCATGGGATTATTTGGGAAAGTATTCCTGTAGCACTCCAGCCAATATAGAAGAATAATGTCCAAAATAAGACTTCTCGCCAGCTACGCTTTTCAAACATTACTGCAACATAAGAAAATTGAGCAAACCCTGCTGAGAAGCAAAACCATTGAAAAAATAACGTAGGTGCAATATTTCCATCATATTCACGAACACCCATTACAATATACCAAAGATAATAATCAACGTACAGATATATTACCCATCCGAGAATGCCCCATATTATCGGGATCCAATATTTTTTATAAATCATATATCCAATCCAAAGAATTAAGAAAAGTAGATCAAAATAAAGAAAATCAACATTAAGAGTTCGAGTTACGAGAGAATCTACCATTATTATAGAATAATTAGATTTTTTTCCTAAAAAGCGTTCGTAAATAGTATTTTGATTGCAATATTTGATTGAAAAAATAGATTAAAAGAAATAATTAAAAGAAATAAAAGAAATAGTAAAAAAAAAGAAAAGAGAAGCAAGATTATAAGTTTATTTTCGAATTCGTTTAGCTTCTCGTTCAGATTCTCGAAGAATCACGATATCATTTAATCGAACCGGTCCCTTAATGTTTCGAGTAATGATCCGATTTTTATCTCGACCGTCTAGCACTCGCACCTTGCACTGCAAAATTTCTCCTGTTAATCCAGTACGGCCGATAATTTGGATGATTTGAGCATTGCATTGGCCCCGATTTTGAAAGGAGGTATCTTCATTTGATTTCTTTGCCATGATTTATTCCCTCCTACTTTCGCAATGCAGCTACTTTTTTGATAATATCCTTTAAATCGCTCTCAATCTCTTTTGGTGCATTTGTAATTGCTAAGGCAGAACAAGGAATACTAATATTTGCAGCTTTCCCCAATTCAGCCCGTGTATTTACGAAAACATATGGTACCTTCTTTTCTTTTGAAATAGCAGGGAGATGCATAACAATTTCAGCTGGAGATATATCGCCAGCAATCACAACCAATTTTGCAATTCCTCGTTCAATAGCTTTTGTAGTTTCATTCATGCCTTTTTTGATTTTGCCTTGCTTATTGACCGTAGTTTTCACAAGGTCTAAGATTTTAGTTTTAAGAGCATCCGGAATTTCTATATCGATGTAGGACATTTGTGTGTCAACCTCATTCAAAGTTGCCTATTAGGGCTTCTTATCATTACTTCATCGGTTAAACGCATTTAACCAATATAGAAGCAAAAGTTGCGTAAAAATAAAATTTTTCGGTTTGATCTCTTCTTATATATCTTTCGATTATCTTACCTATTTCTGCTTTTCTCAATTTTCCTGACTGTAGCCCTTCTTCTGAAGCACCTGAAACTGATATAATTTTATTAATTGAAAACAACGCTAATCAGTGTTATTAAGTCTGTTAACAATTGCTCTTCTAATGAAATATCCATCCTATGCTCTACTTCTATAATTAGGGCATCATAAATTCCACATGCATATTCCAAAAAAGGAAATCCTAATTTTGTAAGCTAATGTTTATAGGAAATCATTACCCTTGACTCCTTCTTTTGTTCAATTTGCTTCAATAAACGCTACAATCTTCTGCACATCAGATTCAAGCCAGAACCATATTCTTTAATTATTTTTACACGTGTTTCATCATCAAAATGCTTATTATAATCTGTTTTTAACCGTTAAACTTGCCTATTATTATAAATTTATGACCTAATATCAAGTTAGGTCAACTAATCATATGGATGGTGGTCCTTCAATTCTTTAATCAAGAAAACGCGGTATAATTCGTGTTCCATCAGCGCATAGCTGAGATTGAATCATTGGAAGAAAGAGCTGAGAGAATAAGTAATTTTTACAAAAAAAAATAAGGCAGTTCATTAAAGGTTAGAAAAAAATTTTAAAGACTGAAAATAAAAAAGGATGATATTAATTGAAATTTACTTTAACCTTAAAAAATCTAATTTGAATTCAAAGTATCCTAAAAGAGTTTTTCTAAATTCAATTTGAACAACATTTTTTCCTCGTACATCATCGGGTAATCTTGCGTTTGTCCAGCTTCCTATCTGAGCATATTTCCAAACCGACCAACCCTCATTTGTTTTCCACCGGATCATAACTCTTCCAGATCCATCATAAAAATGATAGTCATAATCCATATATTGTGCATTATCTTGTTTAATGTCAATTAAAACATCTATCTTCCCAATACCCCAAGATTGTTTACATACAACTATTAGAAATGTTCCATCGTTTTTTTCAATTAGTGAAGTATTTGTATTTGAACACGTACCATATGCAATATTAATTTCTGTTGCAAAGGCATAAGCAGATACATAATTCATTGAAAAAATAATGGTAAATCCAATGAAAAATGCTGTTAGTATTTTGGATGATTTCTTCAATCTCATAAGTTTCCACCCAAATAAAAATAAAAAAAGGAATAATATATAATGGTTATCATGCAAATATTTTATTTTTCCAGCAGTTAATCGAAAAATTAATAACTTCATTTTTTTTTTTTTAATTTGGAAATTTTACCAAAAATCTCTCATAACTATGATTTTTATGAAAATAAAATTAAAAAATTATAAATTTGAAATTTTCAAGATAATTGCGATAATTATATCAATGATCGGTGTAATTAGCACCAATCTCTATTTGGATAGTAGTATAAATTCAATGCAAAATTTAATCATTCAAGATCAAATTGTAGATATGCAATGTCAAGGACAATACGATAAGCTTGAGACGTATATGGAAAACTCCTATAAAGAATCGATTGTTAAAGAAATGGGAATTTCATTGACCATGTTCGCATCAGCTAAAATTTCTTCTGATATCGCTTTTCTTACAACGGATATTTTTAAATCCTTATTTGTTGCAAATAATTTTCCAACTAATGAAATATTTATATTTGCGATTGATTATGATATTTTTAATAATTCTTCATTTCGTTCTTTACTTTCAGAGGATATGGGAAATCTGGATAAAAACTCAATTTATCCCAACAATTATTGTTTGGATTACTTTAATTTAAGTATCGGAGAAAATGTAAACTTTGTGCCAATTGAATATGATGATTTTACTGGTGAAGCTCTTATAAATAAAACTGGTTATTACAATTCGATTTTTAATTTTTCAACATCTATTGGAGGGGAGTTAAAAGTTAATTCATGGGAAAGATTTTTTCAATTATCGATTCTATATAATAATTGGCCGTACGCCGAACAAAACTGCTTGATTTTAATGGATATTGGTTTTTTTTATGAGAATATTTACACACAATTTCGGCCGAGTAATTTAAGGGATTTTAGTTTTGAAATAGCATTAAATGTAAAACTTCCACAAGATATTCTAGTTAATAGAAATTATAAGGATATAAAAAGCTTATTTAATGATTTTCAAACTTCTATTATAGATAATTATGCTTATCATCTAAGTTATCTTCAACCACTCCTTCTTGATAAAATAAACACCTTTCAGCAAGAGATTAAGATTTTTAAATATCTTCAAATACTTTTATCTATTCCTGCTTTTTTTGTGGGTGTTTGGTTTTTAGGGATAATTCAAAAATCTATTTTCCAAAGAGATTCTGATTCGATTTTGATTAAAAGAATAAATGGTGTTCCTCGAGATGTAATTATTAGAAAATATTTAAGTAAGGCAGTTTTCGAGGGAATTTTAGGAGGTTTGCTATCTTATTTCTTTGGGCTTTTCATTACTATCTTTTTACAAGGTAAATTTTTAAAATTCTATTTTTACAATTTTGAAAGATCGAAAGAACTAAGCATGCAAAGTTTCAATCTATCATTATTAGCTATCAGTATTGTAGGTGGAACTGTTTTGTCCTTGATTTCATCACGAATTCAATTAAAGAAAATTATGAAAAATTCACAGTTTTTATCCCGTAGTGAAGAACAGTTTCAAGATTTTTTTTTAATTAAAACAAGCAAAAAGCGATTTAATATATTATTTTTAATTTTGATAATACTCTTAATCTTTTCTCAATTTGAAAATCGTTCTTTTATTAATTCTGAGAATGTATTTATAAGTGTCTTATCTTATTATTTATTCCCATTTTTTAGCTTTATATCAATATTTACTCCATATTTCATTATTAGCGCTTTCTGTTTCTTAATACTACTAAATATTGAGAAAATAACGAAATCTTTGAAACATCTTATGAAAGATAAAGTTTCATTTGAGAATGAGTTTCTTATTTCAAAATTTAAAAGAAAAATCAAAGAGAACATTAAAATAATATTCCTTATTTCAATTTCTCTTGGCTTAGTATTTCAAATCATTACAATTACAAATACCTATACTGAACGGGAAAATGAAATGGCATTATTTTTAAATGGAAAATCTGATATAGCATTTAGTTATACTGATATAGATATATCCACTCAATCTGATTTTCAAAAAATCACATCTGAATTTGAAGATAATTTGAATCATGATATATATGAAGATTTTATCTATATTCCTGAAATATCATGCCAGTATAATGAAACTGGAATATCCAATTGTTGGATAAGGGGAATTGATATAAATCTATGGAAAAATTACTTTAAAGATTTGCCTAACTCGTGGTTTTCATCAAAATTCGATAAATTAATGGAAGATTTGAAACAAAATAATACATTAATTGCCACAAAGGGATTTTTAGAAGAAAAAAATTTGAATATTGGTGATAACATTACTATTATATATTTTCTTAATGAAACCAAAACTTATCAAAAAGAATTCATAATTATTGGGTATTATACTCGTTCTCCTTTCAATTCATTTCTTTCTTATGATACTACGAGTTCTCCCTTTTTTTATTGCAATATTGACAATTTTCCTTCAATTATTTGTGATGAAATAACTTATGGTTTTAGAATTTCTGATAGTGTAAATGCTAACTTAGAAGAACAATATATATCATTAATGAATTATATGAAAAATACAAATGTTTCAGGTAATCCACTAATTGATTCAACCTTTTCCCTCCATTTAAGGTATGATAGAATTGATGTAAATTATTCTGATTTCATGGATATTGTAACATGCCAATTTTTGATAATAATAATGGGAGGTATTATTTGGATTCTTTATTTACAAATTTTAAATTTAAAAGACGATATGGAAAAAATATATATTAATGGAGGAAATTCGAAATTATTGGTTAGAATCACCATGAAAGAATATATGGTATATCTTGGAATAGGTATATTTGGTGCTATTCTTTCTATTGTTGGAAATTTAGGCCTTTTTGGATTCCTGAATAACTTTGGAGAATATCCATATCACATCCAATTTCCATATTTGAAAATGATTTTAGTATCTGTAATCGTTTCATTCATTTTTTTAGTCAGTTTAACTCTTATAACAGTATCACAAATTAAATCTTTAAAAACAAAAAGAAAGTCTGAGAGATGTAGCTTTGATTAATATATATTTATTTGAGGGATAAAAATGCTAAAAATCATAAATTTGAGTAAAATCTATAAACGTGGAGAAATAAAGGTAAATGCTTTAAATAATTTGACCGCTAATTTTAGAGCAGGGGAAATTTCGCTCATAATGGGACCAAGCGGTTGTGGAAAAACAACTTTACTTAATATCTTGGCTGGAATTATAGATAATTCTTCAGGAATAGTATTTCTTAATGAAAAAGAGATTTTTAAATTATCTGAAAAGGAATGGGATGATTACCGATTAAATAGTTTGGGTTATATTGCTCAATTTTTTAATCTTATACCAGAATTGACTGCTGAAGAAAACATTGCATTTCCTCTTAAAATGAAAATGAAAAAACGAGAAGAAATAAAAGATATTGTCAAAAAATATTTAGAATTAGTTGGATTGTATGATCGAAGACACCATTATCCATCAGAGTTGAGTGGAGGAGAACAGCAAAGAATAGCAATTGCGATGGCTTTAGCTAAAGATCCTGAGGTGATTCTATGTGATGAACCTACAGGAGAGTTAGACACTTCTTCTAAAAAGGAAATCATGCGGCTTTTTCGCCAAATCATCAAAAAATTTCCAGAAAAAATAATAATTATTGTATCTCATGATCCAAACATGCAATACATAGCAGATAGGGTTTTCCATATTAAAGACGGTCAAATTTCATACATTGAGACCCCAGAATTTGATGAAAAAGATAATTTTCAATTATACTTAGAAGATAAGATCGAAAAATCCTATGGAAACGATGAAATCAAGCATGAAATTCAAGAAACAATCTACTTTTTAACAAATAAGCTTAAAAAAATCAAATAAAAATATATCTCTTTTTTCTTATATTTCTTCTTATCTTTCTTCTTCTTCATTTTCTGGGAAAATTTTTTTAGCACATTCGGGACAAAGAGAGTGGGTAAACTCAATATTTGAAATCGAAGATATATATGATTCAATTTGATTCCAATATCCATCATCAGTGCGAATTTTTTTACAGCTTGCGCAAATGGGGATCATACTTTTAAGTCTATCAACTTCAAATTCTTTCTGCTTTTTCTCTGTTATATCGGCATTACTTGCTCGAATTCCCATGAATTCTCCCGTTTCTGAAATTATTTTAGTAGCACTATGTGCAATCCAAACAATTTTACCTGATTTACTTTTAATTCTAAATTCAATTGTTTTTTTATTAAGAGAAAAAAAATCATGAAATAATGGAAGATCCTCTGGGAAAATAATTCGATCTAATATATTTGGATCTGCATACCCTTCTTCTGGAGTGTATCCTGTGATTGTTTCAAACGAGGGAGATATGTAAAGAAATCCTTTCATAGGGTGGTACCAATATTCCCAATTGACTGTATATTCAATAAAAAGGCGAAATTTCTCTTCTGATTTTGCGATTTTTTCAAAATTTTCTGAGTTTTGTAAGCTGAGTGCAAGGACTTTAGTAACTAAAAGTGCAGGTGTAAGGTATCTTTTGCGATATTCTGGAAATTTAAAGTCTTCCATATAAATAAATCCAAACTGATATTCATTCCTTTTTATTGGGATAATTAATGCTGTTTCTTCAAATATCCACATAAATGGTACAGTTTCAAGTTCATTACATTGAGACTTTAGATGTTCTGGAAGCTCCTTATAGTATTCAATAATTTTTGGTGCAAAAAGCATTTGAAAAACTTCTTTGCTTTTTTTTAAAATGTTATCTTTTTTTGCAAATTGAGTGATTTTCGTAATCATATCTAATACAAATGCAAAATCTGCAATCTGGTTCAATTTTTATTCATCTCTGTTTGAAAATTGATTTAAAAAATGAGTTTTTTATGATTTTATTTTAGTGGATATTTTGCTGAATGATGGAAAAAATGGGAAATTGTGGTTAAAATTTCATCTGAAACAAAATAAGGGATCTCTCCATGATGATCTGAGACAATGAATCCTTTTCCAGGAGAAATTAAGCTCAATAATGTCTTTAATTCTTCAATTATTTGTTCAGGAGAAGTATGTACCAGGTTGATTCCACTAAGATTACCGATCAAAGCTACTTTTTTATCAACTATTTTTAGACTATCTTTAATATTATCTTGGTTTGAAATACCTATGCCTGAAATAGGTAATTGTAATAACTCTGAAAGGAGTTCTTGACAACGACTGGAAGCGAAATGGTAAATTATTGGTGCTTTAATTTTTGGGAGTATCTTTTTTGCAATTTGATAACCAGTTTCTACAAATTTTGATTTTGGAATTATGAAAGGACTCGACATGGGATCAAAATATATTATCATTGTTGCTCCTGCTTCAATCTGCCGATTTGCCCAATTTGTGGAATATAAAATATTTTTTTTCATTAATTCATCAAATATTGATGGATCTTGGTATAATAATTCTATGTATTTATTAAATCCCATTTGCATTATTGGAAATGAAAATGGTGATAGAATACCTCCTATAACTGGAACTGAATCTCCAAAATATTCGTGAAGCCCTTGAATTGTCTTCAAAGTTTCATTAAATTCTGGAATTTCATCAATTTGTGGTGGTTCTATTGAGAATATTGAATCTAGATTTGATAAAAAAGGGCGCATTGAATTCGGAGGGCCATCAGAAAAAAATTTTACTTCTCCTCCCCACGCTTTAAATTCTGAAGCAAAATACGATATCCCAATTACCGCATCATCTTTATATCTTTTCCAGAGTCGTTTTTGACCTTTGATCATATATTCTGATTTTGAATAGTATTCTTTAATCGATAAATTAAGGATCTTTGCACCATGATGTGTTAAATTAAGAATAAATGGTATTCTATCAAGATCATGATACTGAACAGCTGCAAAGATACGTTCCATTGAGTCCATTATAATCCCTCCGATATTGATGTTTTAGAAGATTGAATAGATTGAAAATGTTGATCTAAAATTGGTATAATAGAATATGGTGATATTCCTGATCCATCTGCTCCTATTTGTATCCATAGATCAGGTTGTAGATTAAATGGAGCACCGCCTACAAGAATCTTAATATTTGGGTTGATTTTACGAAGAGATTGAATTGTCGTTTTTAAATGCTTAGCCGATGCCAACATAAGAGTTGATATAAGTAACAATGTAATTTGCTTTGATGATACTAAATTGCATAATTCTTCTTCAGTGAGTCCAATTCCTAAATTTTCGACTTGGAATCCTGCTATTCGTAATGTTGAATTTAAAATTAATAAACCTAGGGCATGGTAATCTTCATAAACACAAGTATATACTTTTTTTTGCCATTTTTGATTATTAATTATATTATCATATTCTCGATTTTTAAGTTGTAGTTCAATTTCCATTTCTATTAATTTTCCTGCCATATAAACTTGCGATAATGCAATTTTTTCTTGTTCCCATTTTTCACCTATTGATTCCATTACTGAATGAATAATTCTTAATATTTTTGTCAATGGAGATTTTTGAGCAAGCAATTTTTGAAAAATTTCGTGAACATCTTGATAATTCACTTCAAGTAATGCTTTCTCTAATCTTTCCTTCATTGTTTACACCTATGCCATTTTCAGTTTTTGATCTTTATTTATAAATTAACTAGAAGAAATATTCCAATTTTTTATTGAAAAGTAGATAAAAATATGTTGATTTTTTTAAAAGAATAAGATACTTTTTCAAAAAAGTGTTAAAACAAAAAAAATGGATAGATAATTTTTGAATATAATGAATTTATCTTATTTTTCTCCGAAGTAATTGGTCCAACGAACTTTTCTGGCAGGTTTTCGGTATTTCAATCTCATAGTTTTGCATTTTTTAGTGCAGAATTGATAAATTGTACCATCATTTTTTACATATGTAGTACCTGTTCCTGGGTGAATTTCTTTACCACAATATGAACATTTTAATATTTTAACCATTTTAATCACTTCCATAAATTCAGAATTTTCTCATTTCTATTGAGCGTTTATTCCGAATCTGCCTCCTTTTTTGCAGTAAAGAGTTTCTCTTTACCATATTTAACAACAACTGTATTGATTTGGGTCATATTATCGGTGATTTCATTACCTCGAACAATTTTTCTCTTCTTTTCACCTTTATGCTTAGGGTGATAGCAAGGACCTTTACTTAAAAGAATTCTTTTTTTTACGGGACCATGCACATCTCGGCGCATTGGAATTCCACCAGCATCGCTACCACCAGTAATTTTTAACTGATAGCCTGGTAATCCGATAATTCCACCATTAAAGGTTTCACCGATGGTTTTTCCAATTAAAGGTTGAAACTTGGCTGGTTCTAAAACTAAGACTTTGGTTTGTCCTCTAAATTCTTCTGGGGCATCTTTTCCTGCTGCGGAAATATTTATTTTATACGTTCCTTCTTCGCTCATAATTGTCACCACATTGTCAGGTTGTTATTGAACAACCCAGACCGTCCCTCACGAGATAAAATCATAAGTCAATATTAGTTTTAATCATCGTTCCTTAGTTTCAGGATTTTGAAGGAGTGGGTTCTGAATATAAAAATGTAGCAAAATAAAAAAAATTTTGGATTAGTTTGGTGATTATCGCAAAAAGAAAACTTATTCGCACTTATTAATTTCCTTCTCTATAATGCCCAATATTGAGATTCAATTTTGCGCATGATTTTGACATATTCAATTAATATATCGACTGTATCAGGTGTTAATTCACTCCGATATTTTGTTCGTAACAAACGAATATCTCCTTCGGGTGATCGAATGAATAATTTATCCGTTTCTTGGACATTTCGGCCTAATACAGCTCCTGTAATCGATATTGCGACTTCGTCCCCTTTTTTCGCTGAATGAATTGGCTTATTATTCATGGTAATTGAATGTAGAGTTCCAACAACTTTTCCATCCTGATTGATAAGTTTTTGTTTTGGAATAATTACTCCTCCTTCTACACGGACACCAACCACCATTGGATTTGATCTTCGGAAGATATATTGGGGAAGAATGCTTATTTTTCCTGGTAGGATCAAATCATTCATAGCTTTGGCTATTTCGTCGCTTTTTCTCTTTTCAATATATTCAATATATTCTTCGACTATTTGATAGATCACTGGACTTGAAAAAATACGAATCCCTTGATTCTGTGCCTCAATTTCTGCGTCGGGAAGAATTTTAACGTTAAAACCGCATATTTGTCCTGAATATTCGTCAAGTTCTCGCGCGGCAACAGCATCCATTATATCTTTTTTGGTGATTGCTCCAACTTGGGCCTTTCTTATTGGTATTTGATATTGATGAAATAAACCTGCTGCAGCTTCTAAAGAACCTAAAGTGTCTGCTTTCAAAATAATTCCCTCTTCATCCGTACTAATATTTATCGTTTCAAGTTCTTCTTCAACTGCTTTTATTACTTTTTTAAGATTTTCTTCGGAATCTACGGCTCTAATAGGCGATCCCGCAACCACATCTTCAATATTCGGTGCTAAAATCTTGACTCCTGCTGCAGCATATACAACGTCATTTTGCTGGAATTTATTAGTTGGATCTCGAATTTCATCCATATCTTTTGGAGTTAACAAGGCGCGCACATGAGTTGTAATTGGTCCATTTGTGCTTCCCACTACAATCGTCTGCCCTTTTGCCAAATGTCCATCGAATATAATTGTATCCAGTGTCATTCCGAAACCTTGTTCCTTTTTTACTTCTAGAACAACACCTTGAGCAGGACCATCTGTATATTTAATTTTATGTTGAAGGTACTGTTGCACAATTCCCAATAGAACCATTAACAAAGTGGGAATACCTTCTCCTGTTTTTGCACTTGTCGGTACAATAGCAAGATTTTTAGTAAAATCTGAAATCCGGTCATAGCGTTCTATTCCAGGAAATCCTTCTTCATAAAACAATCCAATTGTCTCATAAATATATTTATCGAGAAGTTCTTTTGCCCATTTACTTTGTTTATTATAAGAATGAATGAAATCAGCATTTGGGATTGATTTCCAACCATCAATTCGATCAATTTTATTTGCAGCGATGATAAATGGTACCTTTCGTTCCCGTAAAATGCGGACTGCCTCCCATGTTGTCTGCATAGGACCTGTTGGCATTTCAATAACTAAAATAGCAACGTCTGCTACTGCACCTCCACGCTTTCGAAGGTTCATGAATGCTGTATGACCTGGAGTATCAATAATTAATAATCCTGGAATGGTTATTTTTTTCCGAAGAGCTTCATTTGCTTTACAAAAATCTAATATTTCAGACATTGGGAAAAAGGAGGCTCCAATATGTTGGGTGATCCCTGCAGCTTCTCGCTGTTGCACAACTGTTCCGCGGATATAATCGAGAAGAGATGTTTTACCATGATCAATATGACCTAAAACAGTGATAATTGGTGCTCGAATTTGTTTAGAATGTGACATCAGAATTCCTCCTTTGAAATAATTGAAATAAGTGATAATAATTCATTAATTTTTTCTTAAGTATGAAATCGCCTTAGATTTTTTTGTTCTATTATTTTATCCAAGATCAAATGCAATTAATTTATAAAATTGCAAATATAATATAGATAAAAAAGAGATTCTGCATACAAAATGAGAAAATAGAAATTCAACATAATTTTTTACAAAGTTCTTTGATTTTACTAAAAGGATAAATATTTTAGAGTGAAACGAAAATCTATAATTTAATAGTAAATAAGAATAGTGTAAGAAAGTAATATAAAGAAGGAATAAAATATGTCTCTGAAAGAAAGAATCCCTAAAATTTATGAGCATTATGGCCTTTCTGAAGCTGAATTAGATGTTTATACTGTGGTTTTAAAATATACACAAGTAACAGTTTCAGAAATTGCAGGAATTTTGAATAAAAATAACTTAATGGAAATTCAACCAATTGTGGATAAATTAGAGCAATTAAAATTCATTCATAAAATTCCTGGAATAGTAGATCGATATATTCCTCTCGAACCTTATTTAGAATTATTTGAAAAGGAAGCGTTGCATTTTCGAGATGTTATTTCTGAAATAAAAGATAATGTTTTAAGCGATCAAGCTTCAAGATTTGAAAATCTTGAAGATAGTGAAAAATCAACAACTGAACAAGTTAAATCTTTTGTTGAAACTCAAATTTCTGATGTTTTTAGAGAAAGTGATCAACAAGATGTTGAGAAAAAGACTTTAATAGAAAATGCGATTAATCGGTATACTGAGACAAGTAACGAATTAGAAAAGCAAATTGAACAATCTACTTTTCAAGCAAGAGATGAATTTGAATCTACAAGAATAGAATACACTGAAAAAGTTAAGAAAACAACAGAAGATGCAAGAGATAGGCTGAAAGAGACTTGTAAAAATGTAGAAGATGAAATCCAAAAAGGATTATTCTTAGCCAGAGATCGATTTCAAGAAACTAGCACCAATGTAGAGAATGAAATCCAAAACATCATGTATAATAGTCGAGATCGTTATGAAAAAACATCATTAGACTTAGAAAAAGATTTACATGAACATATTGATCATAATTATGATCAATTCAAAAATGCAGTTAATTCTCATGATTCACAAGTAAATCAGACAATAGATGATCACATTACCAAATTTAAAACAGATAAAGAGAATTTTAATGCTCAAATCGATGATTTTACTAGTTTACATAAAACTCAATATCAAGAATTTGAAACTGAAATGCATGGAATGATCGATACTTTAAATCAAGATTTAAAGCAAATTGCTGAAGAATTTAAACAGACTTATGATAACACAACAGTAGATCATAAAAATGTATGGAATCAAATTGTTGATGATATTTTAAAGGATTTTTCTGAGCGTGTTAATTCCTTAGAGAACGAGTGTAAACAACAATTGGATGAACATGTAGAATTACATAAAGAAAATGTTTCTGAATTACATCCAAAAGTGAAGGAAACATTAGAGAAATATCTAATGCGGATGAAGAATGTAGTTGATGATCTGAAAAATGAGTTTTCTAATTTACTAACTATTCAAATCGAAAATAATAAACATTATACTGAAAAAATACAAAATGATATAAAAGAGAGAGTTGAAACACGCCACAGTGAATTAGCTGGTCAAGTACTCGCTTTTAAAAATGCAGCTATAGAATTGATGGATAATCTGAAAGATACAAGTGATCGATATGAAGGATTAGCTCATGATCTTGCAAAACGTGGTAGTGCATGGAAAGCTCTGCTTTTTGGTAAACATAAGAAATTCTTAGAAAACTATAAAGAAATCCAAGAAAGAGTCGGAAAAATATCAGGTTCAATGAAAGCGAATTTTGAAGAAAGTACTGCTAGCTATATCCAAAAAACAGGAGAGACAACCACTCAAATTAAGCAAGATATAGATTCAATTGTTTCAGCTGAAACTCAAAAAATGACTTCAGAAATAAATGCTTTAGATACAAAACAAAAAGAAACTTTGGGTCTTGAATTAGAAGATCTTGCTCATGATCTTAACGAAGAAACTACTTCACTTTTTCAAATGAATGTTGAGCACTGCCAAACAACAACTACTCAACTTAAAGATAAATTAGAAAGTTCTCTTCACTCTCATCATGATGATTTTGAATTAGCTTTTAACAAACACAGACAAAATGTTCTGAAATTTAGCGATGAGAGCAATTCTACTGCTAATAGTAAAATTGATCAATGGTATAGTTCTATGGATTCGCGACATGTATCTGGAAAACAAAAAGTAACAGGAATTGTTCAAACCCATGATCAGAACGTAGCAAATTATAGACAACAAGTTATTTCAAATAATAATGAGCATGCAACATTATTAGCTACTGAAATGAGTGAATTCAAAAACCAAAAACGAAAAGTATATGATTCACAACTTGATATCGTCAGAAAGGATTTTGATTCTACTAAACAGACCATTTCACAAAGTTTACATAATCAAATTCAGCTTATTAAAGATGATGTACACAATTTAAATTCAATGCAACATCAAAAAATAGATGAACAAATTCAATTCGTTAAAACAGAATTTGAAAAATTAAATGAATTACAACAACAAAAATTAGATAAAGAAATTGAACTTTTTACAGAAGAAGTTGCCCAAATTAATAAAGTTCAACAAGAACAAATTGATAATCATATCACTAAGTTTAAAGAAATTATTCAAACACTTGATAAAAAACAAAAGAATGATATTGATTCACAAATTTCGCTAGTTACAGAGGAATTTAACAAATTAGAGAATGATCTGCATGTGTTGTTAGAGAAACGAAAAGCTGATTATCAAGAAAAACTTAATAATTTGAAAACCGACTTGATTAAAACAATTCATGAAAACATCCAAGACACAAAGGATGCTATTGCTGATTTCACGCTTAACTTTATGAATTCCATTGATGAAGCAGTTGAAATTGCCGAAGAAGATGTAGATGAACTAAGTGCGATCAGTGAAGCTTCTCGCAAAGTTCCTTCTTTAGGTCGAAGTGCAACTTGGCATGTTTTTGGAACACAGGCATTAATTGAATCCATAATTGCTTCAATGAAACGCACGAAAAGCACCATAACAATCATTACTCCAACTGTAGAACCAAAAGTATTAGAAGCTCTCTCACAAGTTGCTTATGAGAAAAAATCCGCACGATTTTTATATACAACAAATTGGGATTTGGGAAAATACGGTCCTATTGTAGAAAAAATGAAAGTTTTCGGTAATATTCAATTTAGGAATCTGAAAGGTGCTAACGACTTTTACGCATTAGCTCGTGATGGTGAAGAAATTGTCCTCTGTCCGAAAGCTAAAGATGAAAAAGATCTTATTGCAATTGTTTCAATATTAGAAGGCTACGCACAGATTTTTGGCAGTTTCATTTATCCAATTTTCCAAGCTAATTCACGACCAATTTAATTTTTTTGTTTTTCTTATTTTTATTTTACGTATCTGTTTGTGAAGTCTATTTTTTATTTATTTTTGTAAAAATTTTGCTAGCTTTTGATAAATATCAAAAATAAAATTTTTCAAATTTCTGCTATCTATGTGCGAATAAGTTTTAACACTGTTTTCAATATGAATTTATTCGCACAAAGATTAATTTTCTTAAGTACAGAGAAAATTATTGATGATATTAATAAAATTGTAAAAATCTCAAAAAATTGCTCCAAAAATTAAATAGCATAACATAGACAAAATTGCAGCTACAGGAAAAGTTATTATCCAGCTGAGAACCATTTTACGAAACGATTTTTTATCAGGTCGTTCACCTTTAACCCGGCCTGCCCCAATTACCGCGAAAATCAAAATATGGCTACCTGATACTGGTAATCCTAAGATTGTTGCCAAAAATATCACAATACTGGTCGAAATTTGTATACTGAAGGCATCACTTGGGCGCATTTCGATTAAATTATTCCCAACATTAGCAATAACATTCTTTCCTACAATAACTAATCCTGCTGCTAAAACCATACCAGTTAATGCTACTAACCAAAATTGAAGACTTGGATCAACATCTCCACTATTCACTAGTCCAAACAAGATTCCAAGCGCATTTGCTGAATCATTTCCCCCACGGGAGATTTGAGTCCAACACACTGAAATAATTAGTAACCACATAAATGATTTTTCTGTGTGTTCAAGCTTATCCAAGCCTTTCAAATTTATTTTTATGAATTTCTTGACAATTAATTGAATAAGATAAGCTCCTAAAAACCCTAAGATCGGAGAAATTATCCAACCTAGAGCAACATCACCCATTTTACTCCAATTAAGTGTATTCGCAAAAGATATTGAATTTTGAATACTATACATTACAGCAATTCCAAACACTGATCCAACTACTGAGTGTGTTGTTGATATCGGAGAGCCAGTTTGAGATGCAACAACCAACCAGATGGATGTACTTACCAAAATGGCCAACATCATGGAAACTTCATATTGTACAGTTGTTCCCAACAAATTTTTTCCTATAGTTTCTCCAACTTTCGCTGATAATAGCAACACACCAATGAATACTAAAGATGCTCCTAAAATAACTGTTGTCCTAAGATTTAATGCACGACTGCCCACGATTGTTGCCATTGTCTCATCATTGGCTCCAATTGCAAATGCTAGTGCCACCATTAACACCAAAAGAAGAATAACGAGAGGTTCCATTTTTTAATCATCCTGGGTTTTTATTTTACATTTATTTTAATAAAATCTTTAATTATACATAAGCTACAATGAATACTTACAAATGAAACCGAATAGTTGATCTGCAAATTCTTCACTTCTATCTGCCACTTTTGCTATTGCTTTTATTAAATCACGAAAATAACAGAAAATCATAAAGTTATTGTTAGATTTATAGTTTTCTTCAAGTAATTTCCAGTGAATCTCACGAATTTCTCTTCGTAGATCAGTAATCTTCTTAATATATGCATCAGTTTGTGAAAAATCATCAAAAACAGTTTGAATAAGATTTTTTAATTCTGTGCCTATGCTTCTGTTATTATTTGAGATTAAAATCAATTTTTCTTTCATATTCAAAGGTATTGATGGATTATATTGAAGAAGTTTGCGTACAACAATTTCACATTCATCCACAATTTTATCCATTTGCTCAATAATTTTTAATCGATCCATTCGTGAAAAAACCATTGTTTCTTTAGAAAATAAGCGTTTGATCATCTGTGAACGAAGAGCATCTTGCTCTTTTTCAATTCTAATCGTTTCACGCGCCATTTTTTGTTTTTCTTCATCATTTTCTTCGATATATGCATTTAATGAAGTACACATTGTATGAAAGGCTTTTTCCAATAAATCACTGTCTTGATCAAAAAGATTGCGTAGCTTAAGCTTATCTGTTTTTGACATAAAAAAATAATTCTCAGCAGTTTTAATTAATATGATCTTTATATCGAATCAAGCTTAGACTTATTCGCACTTATCAAGAGAAAAATATTATGAATATTGATTAGAATTTTTTTGTGTAATTGAAGTAAGAACTTGTTTTAATTGATCAATTGTATAGGGTTTTTTCAAAAATCCATCAAATCCGTATTCTCTGAAATTTGCTACTATGGGATCAGTTGAATAACCACTTGAAACAATAACTGGCATTGTTGAATCAACTTTTTTAATCATTTTAACGATTGTATCACCACCTATATCTCCTGGAATAGTAAGATCGGTAATAATAACATCAAAATTCTCTTTTGAATTTAGGGATTTTTTTAATAAAAATAAAGCATCTTTGCTTGAATAAACAGATACTAAATCAATATTTAGATGATCGCAAAATCGTTGCATAATATTATGAATTGATTTGTCATCATCAAGGAAAAGTATTTTTTTAATTTGCATGGATGTTGATAAAGATATAGTTGAAGGTGCAGATGATTGATGAATTTTTAATATTGGCAATAAAATAAGGAAAATAGTTCCTTCATGTTCAATTGAATGAAATGTAAGGAAACCGTTATGATTTTTAATAATTGAGTATGCTGTGGCTAAACCTAATCCAGAACCTGTAGGTTTTGTAGAAAAATATGGTTCGAAAATGTGTTTTTGGAGATCGTTGGGAATTCCTTCTCCAGTATCTTCAATTTCTATTTGAATATATTCTCCTGGTGTTAAAGGAATCGCATCATCATGAGTAATCTTAACAGTATGGGCTCGAACATACAAATTTCCTCCATTCGGCATAGCTTGAAGGGCATTTAACACTAAATTATTAATTACTTGAGATACTTGTATTCCATCAATTTGAGTATTTGGTAAATTTTTTGAAATTTCAAAATGATACTTTACTTTTGAACCTCGAAGAACAAATTTTGTTGTATCATATAGAATATCTTTAATGGATTCTAATTTTTTAACAGGTGTTCCTCCTTTTGAGAATGTTAGAAGTTGATTTGTTAAATCTCTTGCTCTAATTGTTGCTTTTTCTAAATCTGCTAACAATTCTTGATTTTCTTTACTATTTTGTATCTCTTTACTAATTTGAAGAAGATTGATTGAACCTAAAATGCTGGTTAAGATATTGTTAAAATCATGAGCAATTCCTCCTGCTAATAAGCCAATTGATTCAATTTTCTCTCTATGGATTTGTTCTTCAATTTCCTTTTTTCGTCTTGAAATATCTCGAATTATTGCAGTAGCATTAATCATTTTATCATTTTTATATGAAAATCTGGTATTTATTTCAACAAAAAATCTTTGACCATTTTTTTTTATCATTTCAATTTCATAAGTCGTTTGAGACAATTGACCTGAAAATTTAAGATTACCCATTTTATCCATACGATCCCAATATCGATTATCTACAAATTCTCGAAAATCATGCCCAATCATTTCTTTACGAGAATAACCAAGTAATTCTTCACATGCTGGGTTAATTTCAATAATAATGCGATTTATATCAACTAAAATTATCAAATCGCTAGCATCTTCAACAATTTTGCGATATTCATTCGCTTTATCTTGCGCGATTGCTTCTGCCTGTTTTTGTGCTGTGATATCTCGAAATGTTGTTAAGTACTCTCCTTGTCCAATTTCAATTTCCTCCAGTATTGCCCATTTTATTTTTCCATTATGACATGTTACTTGTCGTTCCCGGGGTTTTTTAGAGGCGTTTCGCTGATTTTCTCCTTGATTTCGGATTTTTTCTCTATATTTTGGATCGGGGTATGCTAATTCCATCCATTTTTGATTATTTGGGATCTCTTTGATCGTATAGCCAAAAGTCTCTTCAAATTTTTTATTTACATATAAAATTTCTTGAGTCTGATTAGAAATTACAAGAGGGATAGGTAGATGATGTACAATTCGCTGATAACGTTCTTGAGTCTGTTTAAGAGATTGTTGTGTTTGGAATTTTTCTGAAATATCTTCTAAAATTGTTATAAAATAATCATCTGAAATTAGAATATCTTGAAAAATTATTGATTTAATTGTACCATCTTTGCATTTTACATGTTGTAATCTTTTTGGTGAAGTATCTTCAATAATATTATTAAAATGATTTAAAATTTCAGGAATTATATCTTGAATTATATTTCGATATTCTTTTTCAGGATATGCAAGTTCTTCCCACTTTTTTGTATTTGATATATCTTCTATGGTATAACCTAACAATGTTGTAAATTGAGGATTGACATATAAATTGTTATCTTTCTTATCAGAAATGACCGCTGCATAAGGAAATTTGCTTAAAAAATACTTTATGGCATTAAACGATGGATTTGTTTTGTTCATTGTAAATATATTCCTTAATTATAGCAAGCTCAATTATTTAATGTTTATTCTCATGATAATTGTATGTTGTTATTTTTATTTTTTTTCATGAAGTTTCACGATAATCTTTCTCCCTCATCTAGCACTCTGACATAATATCACTCATTTAGATGGTGAAGATTAATGTGAAAGGTCATGTTTTTTTTAAAATTTATAATTAATACCATTTATGTGATAATATATCTATTTCTTTAACTTAATTAGTTGAAATGAAAAATTTCTCTCCTTTTATAATTTTAAAGAGTTTTTTTTTTAAGAGATTTATACAAAACAGAATTAATCAGTAATATTTTTACCAACAAATTACTATTTATCTTTTGGTGCTATGTAAAATGGAAAACAATAAAGCAATTCAAGTGAATGATGGAATATATTGGGTTGGATTTGGAGATCCTAAGGCAGGTTTTTCTAATAATCCATATCTGCTAATTGAAGGTGATTCTGTTGTTTTATTTGATCCAGGATCACGTCTTCCAGAACATTTTAATATTGTAAAACAGAAAATCGAATCAGTCGTCCCAATAGAAAAAATCAACTATATAGTTGTTCATCATCAAGATCCAGATTTAGCTGCTTCAATTCCTCTATTTGAAGAAATTATTGGAGTAGATAATTTTGAGATAATTTCAACTCTTAGAACTTCATTACTTTTACCTTATTATGGATTTCGAACTGAAATTACAACAATTGAAGATGGAGATGTTTTACAATTAGATAATGGAAGAGAATTAATGTTTATAACCTCTCCGTATCTGCATTTTGCAGGTGCACATGTTTCTTATGATATGAAAACAAAAACTCTCTTTTCTAGTGATATTTTTGCCGCATTTTCAGTTGATTGGCATCTATATGCTAATGAAAATTACATCGAGGCTATGCGGATATTTCATGAACCTTATATTGCTCATAAGTCTGCGATTGAAAGTTTTGCAAATAAAATCAAGGATTTTGAAATAAAAATGATCTGTCCACAACATGGTTCAATTATAAAAGAAGATTTTATTCCAAAGTGTGTTGAAGCACTTTTAAATTTCGAGGTGGGATCATGGCTGATTTAGATGACAAAAAACTAATGAATTTTGTAAATTTAATGGTCACCCGTGGATTAGGTTTATACGGGCAAGAATTAATGGCTAAAATTTGCTATGAATCAGGTATTGCTTTAACTGATCAGAATGAAATTGATTGGCTAGAAGATAATCACATTCAAGCAGTAAATAAACTACTTGTCAATTATGGTTCTCGTAATCTTCCTGCAAAAATGACCGCTATAGTATTAGCCAGGCAAAACCAAATTCCTGTACCAGAAGAATTATTGACGAAAAGAAGCTCAAAAAAGAGAAGAAGTATTTTCAAGCGATTTCGGAGAAAATAATTTTTCAACATAATTTATATTATATAAATAATTTACATTTTGTTTTAATTCAATTTATTTTTTATTTTACATTTCAATAAAAGTTATTATAGGAAATACTTGCAATGCATCAAAAATACCAAGTCGAAAAAGCTTTTGTATTTGATCAATACGGCTTAGCTAAAGTAATGTTTGATTTTAATCAAAATCAATTGGTACTTGACGAAGTCCTTTTATCTGGATTTTTAAGTGCTATTGATGGTTTTTCTCAAAATATTTTTCAGAATAAATCCACTCATTTCGTCATTGATAACGGTTCCCAGAAAATTTCTCTATTCAAATCTGAAGGATTAATTATTGCTATTATCTCAGATCAAGACTTAATTATTTATAAAGACCAGATTCTCTCCCTTCTTTCTTATTTTGCTTCAAATTATCCAATGGATTCAAGTTCAAGGCAAGATCCAGAAGTATATGAAGATTTTAAAATAAAACTAATCTATATTTTGTTTAGAAAACCAATTTCTCTCGATTGGATTCCTGTATTAGATATTAATGATCAGAATTTATCCGAATGGGTCCATCTTAAGCACAAATTTCCTTTTCTGACAGAAATTGACGGAAAAACTGAGATACAAAACCTTCCAAGGTTTTCTAGAGAGAAAGAAGAGACTATTCTAGAAGTATTCAATTATTGTTTTTATCAGAAAATGCTGCATTTTGATATGATGATTGAACACAGGGATTATATTTGTGGTAGCGAAAAGCTAATTAATCTTATTAATGGAAAATCTGATGAATATAAAATTCTAAAAAATAAATATCAAGATTTTGAATTGATTGAGTTATTTACAGATTTAAAATCTCATCAAGCTGTTTTTCGACTACAATCTAAATATGGAGAAGGAATTTTGGACGTTCTTAACAGTTTAGAGCAATCTGGTTATATAATAATTATTCCTGATAATCAACGTAAAATATTGCTATTAGTTGATTTAATCGAAGAATTTTTACAAATACTGCAATCAATTGTAAAACCAAAAAAATTTACTGTAGATCTTCGATTTCTGTTGGATAAAATTGATTTTCCAGAAATTACTTCTCGGATTCAGATGGACGCTAAACTGATTTGGATAAAAAAGGATAATATATTAAATGTATATTCAACTGCTAGTGAAATGGCTCATTTCATGGACATTTGGATCATTTTTGAACGTACATTAGTTGATTTTTATTATTCAAAATATAAACGCCAATTAAATACAATTTTACATGAAAAATTAATGAATCATTATTTAAACATCATTCATCCTCAAGATTTAGTTATTTTAAATCCATTATTATCAGCGATTGAGGGTGCATGCGTAGATTAATTATTTGATTATTTTTTTTTGTATATTTAGTTGGGATTTTATAATTTTCTATTTTTAATTCTTTAATTTTTTAAGTTTCTAAACTAATTTACACTGTTTAGTTCCTAATTCGGTGTAGATTAGTTTAATATATGAATAAAACAATTATTAGCAGAAATGCAACGTGTAGAAAATTTTGATAAGAACAAATGAAAATCATATTAAAATGGATTAGAACAAGCCTATATTAAGCTAATTTTTTTATAGTTCCTTGATGAATAAATATTTATGCCAATAAATGAATTATCACATTCCAATTATTCTACCAGTCCACACCATCGGGTTAATTCGAAGGACATTTGGATTATTAGCTCAATTATTGCTACAATTGTTATTATAGGAATCGTTTTAATAAAAATTGGTCTCAATGAGCCCCTTTACAGCCAGAATCCAACTATTTATTCTATTTTTAAAGTGATTACTGAATTAGGTAGTGATTATGCCTATATTGTCTTCTTTTTATTGATTTACCTCACAATTGATAAAGAATTTGCCGAACGGATTATCTTCAATTTTCTGATTTCACTCAATTTTACAAATTTCTTTAAACTTACATTTCAAGATCCACGCCCAAGTACAAGCACAATTAAAGCAAGTTATGGCTTTCCAAGTGGGCATACTACAGGAACTGTCTCTTTTTGGGGATATGTAGGGTTAAATGTGCAAGAATTTGAATCAAAACGCTCTAAGTTGTTAGTTGGGATTGGAACCACTTTGTTAATAGTATTAGTGCCAATTTCAAGGTTAGTGATTGGTGTTCACGATTTAGGTGATATTATTGGAGGATTTGGTCTCGCTGGCTTTTTGCTATTATTGTATTCGTACTGGGAACCAAAAATTAGTGCTGCACCTTGGTCGATGGGAAAACGAATTTGGATTGGAGTAATTTCAGGTCTTCTATTATGGTCGATTTGTTCTATTTTACTTTATTTGATCCATCCTAGTGCTTTATGGGAACAAGTTGAAGATATGGCTCAACCCGCAGGACTATTTATTGGACTAAGCATTACTTTTCCTATCGAACATCGATATATTCATTATAATCCGAAGAAACTTTCACTAAAACAAAAAATTATTGCAGGAACAATTGGGATTGTTATTGGGATTGGATTTTATTTTGGATTAAGTCTTTTATTCGAAATTTTTCCTGATGCATGGAATCCTATCATGAGGGGTGTCCGCTATTTTCTTTTTGCTATTGTGCTAGGTTTAGGACTTCCTGGCTTTTTTGTTTGGCTTTTTAAAAATTTTAAAGGAGTTAACGAAAAAAAATCTGAAAAAAATCCTGTAAAAAATACGATAAAAAATACTGAAAATTAAAATTCATACATCTTTTTTATAATTTCAGGAATTAATAACCGCTTTACTTCTCTCTTTTTTTCTTTATCTACTTTAGTTCGCCCACTAAACAGCGATTTTTTAGTAATAACATTATCTGAAACTAATAACAAGGCTCCTGCGGGGATTTTTGCTTCCTTCATTATATGAAAAAAGATTGCAGTTTCCATCTCAATTCCAATGCATCCCATGTTCACAAATTCTTCAATATGTGCAAACTGCCCTACAATTGTATCAGTACTGAATATTTTCCCCAAATGTAATTCGGTTTTCTGTGATTGCTTCTCAGATTGTATTGAATTCTGTTTTTGGATTATAGATTTTGCAGCAATTTGAAGTTTTGTCGTTATTTGCGAATCGGGCATTGAAATTTGACCAAAATAATCTTTTTCACTAAGTTGGTTTGGTGAAAGATAGCGTGAAAAACCTAAACCTGATATTGATTCAGTTGGTATTACAAGATCACCAATATTAAGATGAGGAACTAACCCACCAACTGAACCAATAAACAGAACTTCTTCACAATGAACTGATGGTAGTGTGAGCAAAAAAGCAATATCTCCAAATAATGGTGCCCCTATACCAGTTTTTATGAATGTAAATGATGTTTTATCTAAAGAAATCTGCCATACGCGATTAATAACAAGTGTTTTTTGATTAGGCCAAATTTCTTTAAAAAATTCTGGATCCCAATAAGGAGCCATAATCACTTTTGAAAGAATTTCCTTTGGTTTACATCCTAAGAAGGATTGGATAATTTCATAATCGCTTATATTGTATTTCTGCAAGCTTTCTGATAACCATTGGGACATCGGGTGATTTTTATTTTCATTCATTATTAGTAAATAAAATATTTTTAATGATTTCAATTTTTGGAAGAAGACTTTTCTTCAGTTGAAAATATTATCTAAAATGAATTCTTATGTAATTATTCATTTGAAAGTAAAATTTTGAATGTTTTTTTTTGATTTCAAATTAAAATTGGAATAAATAGCGATCACTTTTATGAAGAGGAGTATTTAAATTTGTAAAACACAATATTGTAGATATGGAAGCGCAACCGTCATCTAATTTAAATAAAAATGGATTAGAACTAGATAAACTTGATGAAGCTTTAAAATTAGTTCGTACAACAAAAACTAACATATCACATCTAATCAATGAAGTTGAAAGAGTGATTTCTACGACCAAACTGGATATAATTGAATTACGGGAACAGCAGGAATATTTAGAAGAAGAAAAGATTCGACTGCAGAAAAAAGCCAAAGAACAACAAAAAGCTATCTCTGGTTTAACACAAGAACAGCATCAACTACTTGAAGAATATGCAAATGTCAAACTTGAACTTGAAAAACTAACCAAATTGGCAAGTGGGGATGAAAATGTGAGCATTCAAGACATGCGTGCCACTTTAGCTATATACACATCTTTATTCCGCGAAGTATATTCCACAGAAGCTCATTTTAAGATTTTGCTTTTGCTGCATGGCGAATCAAGTGAAATGACCATAGAACAATTGAAAAACGCATCAGGTATTGGAGGAGCAATCATTCTTCGGGCTTGTCACGAATTACATAAGGCTAATTTGATTAATTTCGATTTTGAAACAAAAACTGCAACATTAGTTAAACGCTTATTTCCAGAACGCAAATCAACAAAATAAATTTTTATCATATTTGATTGTTTTGTTATTGAATTTTTTGTATATTTGACCTAAATGCATTTTTTGATTTTATTTCTTGATTATATAGATAGATTTATGAGTCTTAGTCAACATTTGAGAGATTAACTAAAAATTGGAAATGCTGCATAATTTACTCATTTACAAATATACCATCGAATTTTAAAATTTGTTGATTAAAAATTTG